>JBBSMH010000008.1:0-16251 GCA_038233275.1 Sphingomonadales bacterium
AAATCCACTCACGATGCGTCCGTCAACAGGCAGGCGATACCGTGCGGGCGGGCTGGTAGAGGTCGGCCCGGGGCTGGGTTGCTCTGCCCCGGCGAAATCTGCGGCCCCTGGATCGGCAGGGCGCGGAATCGGGCCCGGAAGCGAGGCGAGCTGTTCACGCAAGCTGCCTGCAGCCTCGAGCTGCGCGACGAGCGTATCGAGATCGCGCGCCTCTTCCGCGAGGCCGACCGCTCGGGTCGCTTCGCGATCTGCAGCGCCCTCAGCGCGCCGGGCGATCAGGCGTTCGCGCTCGGCCAGTGCCTCGAGCTCTGTTCGGCGCTGTGCCAGCTGACGTTCATTGGCTCGCTTGCTGGCCAGAGCCTCGCGCGCCTCCACTTGGAGCAGCGCTGCGCGGTCGATCTGCGAGCGCAACCCCGCCGTTCGAGCGCGGACCATCGGAACGGTGCTGTCGAGCACGGCGGAAAGATAAACGGTATCGCGCAAGGACCCTGGACGCATCAGGCCCAACACGACTGGGCGGCGGACCAGGCGCTGCAAGGCGGCAGTCAGCCGCACCACCGGTTCGCGTTTTTCCGCGAGCTTTCGGTCGAGCGCGCGGAGTTCTGCCGTGACGAGCGTATGACGCGCCTCGGCGACGCCGATCGCAGCCTCCGCCTGCTGGATCCGCGCAGCGAGCGCGGCGGCTTGGGCGCGTGCCTTATCCGATGCTTCGCGCGACTGAAGGGCTTGTTGATCGAACGCCGCAGCCCGCTGACGCGCCCGATTGGCCTGGATGCGGGAGCGCTGGAGAGCATCGTTTGCCTCGCTCGCAACGGTAAATTGCCTTCCTCCCTGCGCCGTCGCGGGAAACTCTGCCGGCGTCAGGGCGGCGCCGAACCCGCAAACAAGCGTTCCGCAAACAGCCACTGCGCCGAGGAGCCTCCGTCTCATGGCGTCACTCCTGCACGATTACCGGCTGCGGTGGTAGGGGTGGCCGGCAAGTATCGTCGTCGCGCGATAGAGCTGCTCGGCAAGCATCGCACGGGCTAGCAGGTGCGGCCAGGTCGCCTCTCCGAAGGCGAGCAGCAAATCCGCCTGCTTGCGTTCTTCGGCGGGATGTCCATCCGCAGCACCGATTGCAAAACGCGCCTCGCGTACACCGTCGTCGCGCCATCGCCCGAGCATCTGCGCAAGGTCTTTTGAGGACAGGTCCTTCCCGCGCTCGTCGAGCAGGACCGTCCGTAGCGGCGTCTGCGGCGCGGGGGTTCGTCCGCCCGATTCGGGGAGCTCTGTGATCTTGACCGGCCAGGCGATACGCTTCTCATACCGCTGCACCAGCTCTGCCTCGGGAGAACCGGCAATCTTACCCCGGGCGATGATGTGCAGAATCATGCCGGCCCTCCATCCTGCCCGAGCATTCCTTTACCTGCGAGCGAGAGGCCGCGAGCTCACATCCGGGCACGAGCGCAAATCGGTCTCAAGCAGTGCCGGCGACCGGCGGCGCATCCCCGAACGCCCACATGCGCTCGAGGTTGTAGAAGCTGCGCACTTCGGGACGGAAAATATGCAAAACCACATCGCCCGCGTCGAGCAGCACCCAGTCTGCAGCGGGCAGGCCCTCGATCTTCACCGGTCCGAAGCCCGATTGCTTGATCTTTCCCGCCAGCTTGGTGGCGATCGCCGCGACCTGGCGCGTGGAGCGGCCCGAGGCGATGACCATATGATCGGCTATCGAGCTCTTTCCTTCCAAATCGATCGTCACGACGTCCTGCGCCTGGTTCTCGTCCAGCTCGTGCAACACGAGGTCGAGCAGCGGCTGGGTTTCCGATTTACCCATCGGAGTGGCGGATGGGTGGCCGGGTGAAGCCGGCAGGGATTGCGCCTGAGTCATAGGCGGTTGGCATGCTCCTGGATTGCAAGGCGAATGGCATCGAGGTCACAACGCGCATCATGGCGCCTGCGTTTCCTCCGCATGGCCGATTCGTCGATGAGTGACCTGATCGCGCAAGGACTGGATGGAGTGTTGCACGGCCCAATCGGGATCGGACTGGCGGATCGCCGTTGCCGAACGCTCGTCTGGATCGAAACGCAGTAAAACCAGTGCCGGGGCGCTCCATCTGCCCGTTTGTGCAAGACTGGCTGCGGGGCGCCTGAAGCGCCGGAGCCAGGCCATCGCGGGGCTCGCGAGGGCAGCTGCATCATAGCCGGGTCGCGCGATGGCCGCAATCGGCATCGCGCGCGCGATACCGCGCCAGTCGCGCCAGCGATGGAATTGCGCCAGATTGTCCGAGCCCATCAGCCAGACGAACTGCTTGCGCGGATAGCGACGGCCGAGCGCGCGCAGCGTGTCGACAGTATAGCGCGTGCCCAGTTCCCGCTCGATGGCCGAGGCCCTGATCGGCGCCCGTCGCGCCATCTTTACCGCTGAGGCATAGCGCAGGCTGAGCGGAGCCATCGCCTTTTCGGACTTGAGCGGGTTGCCGGGCGATACGAGCCACCAGACTTCGTCGAGCCCCAGCGCGCGCAAGGCGAAAAGTGACACGCGGCGATGCCCGCCATGAGCCGGATTGAAGCTGCCCCCGAGCAAGCCGATACGGCGCGCCTTGCTCAAGCGCCTACTCGCGCGATTCTGCCGGGCAATCTCCCTGCGACCGCCCGTTCCTGTGGTTCGCCTGCCCCCTGCGTCTCCCTCGCACCGCGCCCCGGAATGCTGCCTGTCATATGCTGCCTGTCATGGGCGGGCGCCTAGCAGCCCCCGCCGTCGCTGTCAGCGCGCGAATCACCTCGTCGATTGGGCGCGTGGTAAACAACGACTTAGGATTTGGTTCCCGATATTATTCGGATATTTCCCTGCAAGGAAACGACTCGTCCCGAGTCTCTTTCGATTCAACGCCTGCGTTAAGGATTGGAGTCGCTTCAACCGATTTCCCTTGTTACCGAACCATTTGGGACAAGACCACGGACGGGACGGGGGTCGTATTGACTAAAGCAGACGCCAAAGGCGGATGGATGACGCGTATCAGGGGGTTTTTCCCCGATCGCGAATTCTTCATGCGTTCCGAAGGCCAGGTTCGATTCATCACGGTTTCCTCGCGCGTGCAGATGACTGCCGCAGGGCTGGCTGCGGCCGCGTTGCTCGCCTGGGGCGGGTCGATGGGGACGATGAGCTGGATGCAATATCGGGCCAGCAGTGACCGCGCGTCCTTGCTCGAACGTGAGGCCAAGGTCGCGACCTCGGAAGAACGGCTCGCCACTTATGGAGACGACCTCGAATCTGTCGGCGAGGATCTCGATCGCCGGATGGAGTTCATCGAGAGCGTCTACGAGGCGCTGCCAGCCGATCTCAAAACGGCATCGAAGGTCAGCGATTCTTCGGGCGAAGCCGCGGCCACGGTCGAAAAAGTCAGCGTAGCCTTCCCGCAGGCGGCCGAACTCGCCAAGATCGAGGCCCGTCAACTCGCGGTCGTGGAGGGCCTGACCCGCTATGCCGACTGGCGCGCCGAACGCGCCGCGCTGGCGCTCAGGAAGCTGGGGCTGGACCCTTCTTCGATGCTGCGAACCGCCACCCGCGATGCCATGGGCGGCCCTCTCGAGGAGCTGGTCACGGGCTCCGACGGCGACGTCGATCCGCGCTTCGAGCGGCTCGGCCTCAGCATGGCCCGGATGTCCGCTCTCGAACGCGGGCTCGACGGCGTCCCGCAGTTCGCCCCGGCGCGCAGGGATTTGATCTCCTCGGGCTTTGGCTTCCGCCGCGATCCTTTCACGGGCCGCAGCGCGATGCACAAGGGCCTCGATTTCAAAGGTGTCACGGGCACCCCGATTTACGCCGCAGCCAAGGGCAAGGTCAGCTTCGTCGGACGCAAATCGGGCTATGGCAAAACCGTGGAGATCACCCACGGCAACGGTCTCTTGACCCGCTATGCCCACATGTCCAAATTCGCTGCGCGAGTCGGCGAGACGGTCACCCCCGGCCAGACCATCGGCGCGATCGGCAGCACCGGCCGTTCAACCGGGCCGCACCTCCATTTCGAGGTCCGCGTCGCCGGTCGCGCGGTCAACCCCCGCACTTTCCTGGAGAGGGCTCCCAATGTTCTCGAAGAAATCCGGCGAGTCCCAGAACTCGCCCGCCGATAGGACCGATTCACCCATGGCAACGCGCAACAGCGGCAGTTCGACGTTTTCCGTCCTCGGCTCCGATCTGGCGATCAAGGGCGATATCAGGGCGTCGGCCGATCTGCATATCGACGGCCAGGTCGAGGGCGATATTTCCTGCTCTTCTCTGGTGCAGGGCGAGACCAGCAAGGTAACCGGCGCAATCAAGGCGGAAAGCGCGCGACTCGCGGGCGCGGTGAACGGGTCGATTTCGGTCCGCGAACTCGTGATCCTCAAGACCGCGCGGATCGACGGCGACGTCCACTACGACGCTTTGACGATCGAGCAGGGGGCGCAGGTCGAGGGGCGCTTCGCGCATCGCGATGCCAAGGCAAGTACTGCAGGCATCGCCAAGCCCTCGCTTCCGCGCGAGCAGGACATGCAGGCGCAGGCGGAGCCCAAGCTCACGGTCGCAAGCTGATTTTCCTCTAGCCGGGGAGCACTTGGGCGCGCAGCGCCTTGCGATCGAGCTTGCCGATCATCGTCTTAGGCAGGCTTTCCCTGATGGTTATTTTAGCGAGCCGCTCGTGCTTTCCGAGTCGCGCATTGGCCCATTCGCGCAGTTTTTCCGGCGTCAGCGATCCATCGTCGATCCGCAGCGTGACGAAACCTTCGGGGCTCTCTCCGCGATAATCGTCAGGCATGCCCAGGACCAGCGCCTCCTTGACCAATTCGTGCTCGAGCAACACCGCCTCCACCTGGCTGGGGAAGACCTTGAAACCGCCTACCGCGATCATGTCTTTAATCCGGTCGACAATGGTGATGTAACCGTCGGGGTCGATTGTCGCGACGTCCCCGGTTCGCAGCCATGTTTTGCCGCGATGCTCCACGAATACGCGCGCGCCCGCCTCGGGCCCGTTCCAATATCCCTGCATCACCTGCGGTCCGTGGATCGCCAGTTCGCCTGGTTCGCCCTTGGGGGCCAGCAGCGTGGGATTTTCCTTGTCGAGGAGCAGGACCTCGGTACGCGGCAAGACCTGCCCAATGCTGCCCGGTTTACGCATGCCCTCGTAGGGATTTGCCGAAACCACGCCCGAGCTTTCGGTCAGGCCGTAGCCTTCGACCAACCGAACCCCCGAAGCCTGCTCGAAATCGTCGCGCAAGGGGGCCGGGAGCGGCGCTCCGCCCGAGATGCAAATCCTGAGCGAAGAGAGGTCGCTTGGCGCGAGATCGGGATAATCGAGCAGCGCCTGGAACATGGTCGGAACGCCGGGAAAGCCCGTCGCCCCGGTGCGGGCAAGCGTATTGAGCACGTCGGCGGTCTCGAAGCGCGGAACCATGGCGATGGATGCGCCAACAAAGACGGCATGGTTCAGCACGGCCGTGTTGGCGAAGACGTGGAACAGCGGCAGTGCGCCCATCAAGACTTGGTCTTGAGGATCGCCGTAGGGATTGAGGCTGGCGACCTGCTGCGCGTTGATCGAGAGGTTTGCATGCGTCAGCATGGCACCCTTGGGGGTGCCCGTGGTGCCGCCGGTGTATTGCAGCAGCGCGAGATCGTCCGGCGACGCCTTCGGGAGCTGGGCGGCCGCGCCTGCGCCGCGGGCGATCAGTTCAGGCCAATCCAGGATCGATGCCCCGTAAGCGACGGGGGCAATCTTGCTGCGCGCGAGCAAGCGCATCGCAATGCCCTTGAATTTGCCAAGCATTGCCGAAAGTCGGCCTACGACCAGCGTCTCCAGATCCGTGCCGTGCAGCACCTGCTCCGCCGTCCCGTAGAGTTCGGGTACATCGACGGTGACAAGCAGCCTGGTGCCCGAATCGGCGACCTGCGCGCTCAATTCTCCTACCGTGTAGAGCGGCGAGAAATTGACCACCACGGCCCCCGCCATCATCGCCCCGTAATAGGCGGAGACGTAAATCGGCACATTGGGGAGGAACAGACCCACCCGGTCGCCCGGGACGATGCCGCGCGCTGTCAGCGCAAGTGCAAACGCCCGAGCTTCCTCCAGCATTTCGCGATAGGAGTAGGTCCGGCCCATGAAATGGACGAGCGGCGCGTTCGGCTCCCTGGCGGCGGAACGCGCGAACATGTCCGGCAGAGCCAGCGGCTCGAACTGCGCATCCCACGGCGTGGGGTGATGGCTCGGGACGGCGCTTACATCCATGTCAATTTTGTGGCGCGTTCAGGGAACCACGGCAAGGCGAAAGAGCCTGCTCAGGCGAAAAAGCCCCACGATCCCGCTTAGCTGGGGGCGGTTTCGCCCTCACCTTCCGCTTCCTCGGCCCGCTTGTTTTCCAGCCAGGCGGCGGCCTCGGCCTCTTGCGCGGCTTCGGCGGCGGCCTTGACGTTGGCGTCGCGCTCGGCGCGCAATTCCTCAATCAGTCTTTCGCGATCGCTGCCGCCTTCGGTGGCGGGCTCAGCCGCTTCCAGACCCGCCTTTTTCGCCGCCTTCGCCACCACCGCATCCAGCTCGCGCTGGGAGCAGAGGCCCAGCGTCACCGGATCCTTGGGCTGGATGTTCTGGATGTTCCAATGCGTCCGTTCGCGAATCGCGCCGATGGTGTTGCGCGTCGTGCCGATCAGCTTGGAGATTTGCGCATCGGTCACTTCGGGGTGATTGCGCAGTAGCCAGGCGATGCCGTCAGGTTTGTCCTGCCGCTTGGAAACCGGGGTGTAACGCGGCCCCTTGGTGCGGCTGACCTCCACGGGCGCGCGCTGCATCTGCAGCTCGTAATCGGAATCCTTCTCGCCCTTCACGATCTCGTCCTGAGTCAGCTCGCCCGCATGCACCGGATCGCGACCGGTATATTTCGCGCCCGCCAGATCGTCCGCCATCGCCTGAACCTCGAGGATGTGGATCCCGCAGAACCCGGCGATCTGTTCGAAGGACAGGCCGGTGTTGTCGATCAGCCAGGTGGCGGTCGCATGCGGCATCAGCGGTTTGGGTTGGTCGGCCATGGGCGTCGCTTTCTTAAGATGGCAAAATAGAAGGGCCGCCCCTTTCGGAGCGGCCGCCTGTCGGTCTATCTAGGCCGCGCGGGGGCAATGGGCAAGCATTTGCAGCCAGGCAAGGGATCGCGATGAAGGCTAAGCTGAAATTTTTGATCCGTTCGGCGCTGCGGCAGTTCGTCCCGGCACGCCAGCTTTGCCCGAATTGCGGCGGCGAGGGAAGCTTCGTAGCGCGCAAATATCTCGTCGCCGTGCTGCGGCGGTGCAGGGAATGCCAATTGCAATATCGCACTCCGACAGACCGCCCGCACGAGGCCGCCGAGTTCTACGATTCCCGTTATGAAGAAGGCCCCGCGACCATCCTGCCCGATGAAGCCGAGCTCGATCAGATGAAGGCAGAAGGATTCTCTTCGCTGGCCAATGATTACACCTCCTTCGCGCGCCTGCTCCGGGATCTCGGTGCGGAAGAGGGCGCGCGCGTCTTCGACTACGGATGCTCGTGGGGTTATGGCAGCTGGCTGTTCGAGCAAGCCGGCTTCGCGGTGACCGCCTTTGAAATATCCCGCCAGAAGAGCGATTTCGCCAAAAGGGCTCTGGGTGTTGAGGCTATCCCCGATTTCAATGCGTTTGCCGCGGCCCGACCGGAAGAGTTCGATGTCTTCTTCAGTTCGCACGTGCTCGAGCATGTGCCCGCGCCGGGCGAGATCATCCGGCAAGGAATGGATTTGCTGCGGCCCGGCGGCCTGTTCGTCGCGATCGTCCCCAACGGCACGCTAGACTACCGCATGGCGGATCCTGGCAGCTGGCGTCAGCTATGGGGGAAAGTCCATCCCAACTTTCTCGACGACCGTTTCTTCGAGGCGGCCGCAGGCGACCTGGTGCGCCTCCATGCTTCGTTTCCGGTCGCGATCGGGAGTCGGGCGCGCGCGCATCTTGAAGGAAACGATCGGGAAGCTCTCCGGCTCAACGGGCTGACGAGGTACGAACTGCTGTTCGCCGCCCGGAAACCCGCACAAGTCTAGCTTCGTTCTCCCGCCACCTCGAGCACGATCTTGCCCACATGCTCACCCGCTTCCATCCGGGCATGCGCGGCAGCCGCTTCGACGAGCGGGAAGACGCCGTCCATCACCGGCCGGATCGTCCCGTCCTCGAACAGCGGCCAGGCATGGTTGTGGATCTCGTCCGCGAGCAGCGCCTTGAAGTCGTCCGAGCGTGGACGCAGCGTCGAGCCGGTGAGCGTGATCCGCCGCGACATGACCTTGGCCATGTTGATCCGAGCCTCCATTCCGCCGAGCACCGCGATCGTCACGTGCCGTCCGTCCTCGGCCAGACTGTCGATGTTGCGGGCGACGTAATCGCCGGAGACCATGTCGAGCACCACATCGGCCCCGCGCCCGTCGGTGAAGCTGCGGACAAGCTCGACGAAATCCTTGGTCTTGTAATTGATCGCCAGGTGCGCGCCGATCTGTTTGGCGGCATCGCATTTGCCCTCGCTGCCGCAGGTGACGATGACCGTCAGGCCGAAGGCACGCCCCAGCATGATCGCCATCGTGCCTATCCCGCTGGTGCCGCCATGGACCAGAAGCGTGTCGCCTTCGCTCGCCCAACCGCGCTCGAAGACATTGTGCCAGACCGTGAAAAGCGTCTCGGGAACCGCGGACGCTTCGGCCATCGACAGGCGCTGCGGCACGGGCAGGCAATGCGCCGAATGCGCCACGCAATATTCGGCGTAGCCCCCGCCTGTCACGAGCGCGCAGACCGGCTGGTCGAGTAATTCGGGCGGCGCGCCCTCGCCGATGGCGACAATCCAGCCGGAAACCTCGAGCCCCGGGATCGGCGAAGCGCCTGGTGGAGGCGGGTACAATCCTTGTCGCTGGATCACATCGGGGCGGTTGACCCCGGCATGGCTGACCCGGACCAGTACTTGGTTCTTGCCTGGCCGGGGCACTTCCAGCGTTTGAGCGCAAAGCACTTCGGGTCCGCCGGGCTCTGCGAAGCCCACCGCCATCATTCTATCCGCAATGGCCTGCGCCATCGGCCTCTCCTGCGCATTGCATCGCGTGGCAGTTATGCACCGCGGCTCGATCGGGACGGGGCTTACCGCGCGCCGCCATTGACAGCAAGCGCGCCCGCTTGCGATGATGCGCAGCAATGGACGAAGACGACCACCCCCGTCCCCGAAGCGATGCCGCCGGCAGGCTGGCGAGGGAGGACCTCGGCCCTTATTCCCAGGACGAATTGGACGAGCGGATCGAATTGCTTCGGGCGGAAATCGCACGGGTCGAAAGCCATCGGGACAAGGTGTCGGCCCATCGCGCCGAGGCCGACGCGCTGTTTGGCAGGAAACCTTGAATGACCCGCGGCGCGGCTCGCATTCGCGCCCGGCGCCTCCATATAGGTCCTGTTAACCGTAACCCTTCATATTCTCCCGCAAGGGGACGTCCATCCCCTGCCACGAAAGACCACTGATGCCCAGTTTCGCACAGAACCTCGAAAAGACCCTTCACCAGGCGCTCGCCGACGCTTCGTCGCGCCGCCACGAATATGCGACGCTCGAGCATTTGCTGCTTGCGTTGATAGACGATGAGGACGCGGCGCA
This sequence comes from Sphingomonadales bacterium, assembly GCA_038233275.1. GTDB lineage: Bacteria > Pseudomonadota > Alphaproteobacteria > Sphingomonadales > Sphingomonadaceae > Qipengyuania. The sequence continues at coordinate 9,624 of JBBSMH010000008.1, forward strand.
GGTGATGCTCGCCTGCGGAGTGGATGTGACCGAACTGAGCGCGGCAGTGAAGCAATATCTCGACCAGGAATATCAGGCACTGCAGGGCGAGGACGAGGCCGATCCGCAGCCGACCGCCGGTTTCCAGCGGGTCGTGCAACGCGCGATCCTGCACGTGCAGTCCTCGGGCAAGGACACGGTCACCGGCGCCAATGTGCTCGTCGCGCTGTTTTCGGAGCGCGATTCCTACGCGGTCTATTTCCTCCAGCAGCAGGACATGAGCCGCCTCGACGCGGTGAGCTTCATCAGCCACGGCATCGGCAAGGGCGGCAAGCAGATCGAAGCGCGTCCGCCGGAGGGAGCGGAAGACTCCGCTGCAGCCGATGGCGAACCCTCCAAGGAAGGGAGCAAGAAGGAAACCGCGCTCGACCAGTTCACGGTCAACCTAAACCAGAAGGCCGAGGATGGCCGCGTCGATCCGCTGATCGGACGCGGACCGGAGGTCGACCGGACGGTGCAGATCCTCTGTCGCCGCTCGAAGAACAACCCGCTTTATGTGGGCGATCCAGGCGTGGGCAAGACGGCCATCGCTGAAGGGCTGGCGCGCAAGATCGTCGAGGGTGAGGTGCCCGAGGTGCTCAAGGAAGCGGTGATCTACTCGCTTGACATGGGCGCGCTGCTGGCCGGGACGCGCTATCGCGGCGATTTCGAGGAACGGCTCAAACAGGTCGTCAATGAACTCGAGAAGATGCCCGAAGCGGTCCTGTTCATCGACGAGATTCACACCGTCATCGGCGCGGGCGCGACCAGCGGCGGGGCGATGGACGCGTCCAATCTGCTGAAGCCCGCCTTGTCCGGAGGCACGATCCGCTGCATCGGATCGACCACCTACAAGGAATTCCGCAACCATTTCGAGAAGGACCGCGCGCTGTTGCGCCGCTTCCAGAAGATCGACGTCAACGAACCCACGGTCGAGGACACGATCAAGATTCTCAAAGGTCTGCGAAGCGCCTTCGAAGACCATCACAAGGTGAAATACACGCCCGACGCCATCAAAACCGCGGTCGAGCTGTCGGCGCGCTATATCAACGACCGCAAGCTGCCCGACAAGGCGATCGACGTGATCGACGAGGTCGGCGCGATGCAGATGCTCGTGCCGCCGAGCCGCCGCAAGAAGAAGATCACCGCCAAGGAGATCGAGGCCGTGATCGCGACGATGGCGCGCATCCCGCCCAAGACGGTCAGCTCGGACGACAAGAAGGCGCTGGAAAATCTCGAACGCGATCTGAAGCACGTCGTCTTCGGGCAGGACGATGCCATCCAGCGGCTTTCGACCGCGATGAAGCTCAGCCGCGCGGGACTGCGCGATCCGGACAAGCCGATCGGCAGCTTCCTGTTCTCCGGCCCCACCGGGGTTGGCAAGACCGAGGTCGCGCGCCAGCTTGCCAGCATCATGGGAATCGAGCTCAAACGCTTCGACATGTCGGAGTACATGGAGCGCCACAGCGTATCGCGCCTGATTGGCGCGCCTCCGGGTTATGTCGGTTACGACCAGGGCGGGCTGCTGACCGACGCCATCGACCAGAACCCGCATTGCGTGCTCTTGCTCGACGAGATCGAGAAGGCGCACCCCGACCTGTTCAACATTCTGCTGCAGGTGATGGATAACGGGCGGCTGACCGACCATCACGGCAAGACGGTCGATTTCCGCAATGTCGTGTTGATCATGACCACCAACGCGGGCGCCGCCGATATGGCGAGCCAGGGCATCGGCTTCGGCAATGTGAGCAAGGAGGATGCGAGCGAGGAGGCGGTGAAGAAGATGTTCACGCCCGAATTCCGCAACCGGCTCGATGCAATCGTCCCCTTTGCCTATCTCGGCAAGAGCACCGTGGCGCGCGTGGTGGACAAGTTCATCCTCCAGCTCGAGCTGCAGCTGGCCGAACAGAATGTCGATATCCAGTTCGACAAGAGCTCGCGCGAATGGCTGGCCAACAAGGGCTATGACAAGCTTTACGGCGCGCGCCCGATGGGCAGGTTGATTCAGGAAAAGATCAAGCAGCCGCTGGCGGAGGAATTGCTGTTCGGCAAGCTGGCCGAGGGTGGCGAGGTGCAGGTGAGCGTAAAGGATGGCAAACCATCCTTCGAACTCACCCCCGCCCCGCCCAAGGCCAAACCCAAAGCCAGAAAGGCGGCGGCGAAGAAGAAGAAGTCCGCGCCAAAGAAGCCGTCTCCCGACGCCGAGCAGGACGCCTGGGGCGAGGACAAGAGCTAGCTTTGTTTCTGCGGATGTGATTGACAACCCCCGAGGACATACTGGGGGGAATATCATGAAACGGTTCTGTCTGGCCGCTGCGGCTTTCGCCTGTGCTCAACCCGCGCTGGCCGAGAACGCACCGAGCGTCTATTTCACTGGCGACGACCTGTTCGGCCTGACGGTCGCGGCCGAACCGCAGATCAGCCCCGACGGCGCGCGGATCGCTTATGTCAGGCGGACCAACGATATCATGACGGACGAGGCGGTCGCATCGATCTGGCTGATCGATGTCGAAAGCGGGGCGCAGACCCCGCTGGTCAGCGGCGCGGGTTCGCACGGCAGCCCCCGCTGGTCGCCCGATGGGACGCGGCTGGCCTACGTCTCCACCCACAGCGGCGGCGGATCGGAACTGCATGTGCGCTGGATGGCGAGCGGGCAGAGCGCCAATATCACTGCGCTGCCCGAAGCGCCCAGCGCAATCGCCTGGTCCCCCGACGGGACGCGCATCGCCTACACCGCGCGCGTGCCGGGCGAAGGCCTCACGCTCGGCAAGCCACCGACCAAGCCCGAAGGAGCGCAGTGGAAGGAGCCGCTGCAAATCATCGACCAGGTCACTTATCGTCTCGACGGAGGCGGTTATGCAAAGCCGGGCACATCGCAGCTGTTCATGGTCGATGCGACCGGGGGCGCACCCCGCCAGTTGACCTCGGGCGATTACGATAATGGCGGATCAGTCGAATGGAGCCCCGACGGGCGCACCATTCTCTAGTCGGCCAATCGCAGCGAGGATTGGGAACACGAGCCGCTTGGGAGCGAGATGTAGGCCCTAGACGACGCGACCGGGGGCATCCGCACGCTGACCTCGCGCACGGGCCCGGATGGCGCGCCGCAATATTCGCCCGACGGTGCGCGAATAGCCTATCTGGGCTTCGACGATCTGGGGAACGCATTCGACCAGACCAACCTCTATGTGATGGACGCCGATGGCTCGGATTCGCGCCAGCTCGCCGCCAACCTGGACCGCGGCTTCGACGGTCTTGAATGGACTGGCGCCGGACTGTTCGCCAGCTACGAGGACGAGGGCGAGCACCGAGTCGCGAAAATAGGCCTCGACGGCAGCGTCCAGCCCCTCGCCCCCCGCCTGGGAAGCGCTTATTATGCGCTCCCCTACACCGGGGGCGAGTGGTCGGTGAGCAAGGGCGGGCGGATCGCCTTCACCACCGCCAGCGCGACCCATCCGCCCGATGTCGGCGTGACTTCCGGCAATGGCACGCGACAGTTGACGCGGCTCAATGATCTGAAGTTTTCGGGCAAGCGGCTGGGACAGACGCGCGCGCTCACGGTCCAGGCCTCGGACGGTGCCACCATCCCGGCATGGATCATGCTTCCGCCCGACTATGTGGCGGGGACCCGCGTGCCCATGGTGCTGGAAATGCACGGGGGGCCCTATGCGTCCTACGGACCCGAATTCTCGGCCGATTACCAGCTTTATGGCGCTGCCGGATACGCGGTGGTCTTCGCCAATCCGGGCGGTTCGACCGGCTATGGCGAGGCCTTTGCAGACCGGATCGAGGACAATTACCCGATCAGCAATTTCGACGAGCTGATGGCGGTGGTCGATGCGGCCATCGCAGACGGCGTGGCCGATCCCGACAAGCTCTTCGTCACCGGCGGATCGGGCGGCGGCGTGTTGACCGCATGGCTGGTGGGCAAGACCGATCGATTCAGGGCGGCGGCGGCGCACAAGCCGGTGATCAACTGGACCAGCCATGCGCTGATCGCCGACGGCACGCCGTTCTTCGGGCGCTACTGGCTTGGTTCGCTGCCGTGGGAAAACCAGCAGCATTATTGGGAGCGATCGCCGCTGAGCCTGGTGGGCAACGTCAACACGCCCACGCTGGTGCTGGTCGGGGCGGAGGATTACCGCACGCCGCGCAGCGAGGCCGAGCAATATTACGGCGCGCTCAAGCTGGCAAGGGTCGATACCGCGCTGGTGATCACGCCCGGATCGAGCCACAACAATCTGACCCAAAGCCCCAGCCAGCAGGCCGCGCGCACCGCGGCGGTGATCGCCTGGTTCGACAAATACCGCAACGCAGACCCGCAGGAATAGGGATACACCGCGCCGCCGCTCCGTTTAGCCGGGGATGGTTGCGCCCTTTTCCTGGATCAGGCCCGAGCCGTGGGGAATACATGTGGTCCCCGCCGATTGCTGGGTGGACCCCTCGCGCCCGGTTGATCGCGCGCTGGTGACGCATGGGCATGCCGATCATGCGCGCGGTGGTCACGGACGGACGATTGCGACTCCCGAAACGCTTGCGATCATGGAGCTGCGCTACGACACGCGCGAGGGCGCCCAGCCTGTCCCGTACGGCGAAACGATCCGCTTGCCCGGCGAGGTCGAGGCGACCTATATTCCCGCGGGCCACGTGCTCGGCAGCGCGCAAATTCTGCTCGAGCACGCGGGCGAGCGCGTGGTGATTACCGGCGATTACAAGCGCCGAACGGATCCCACTTGTCCGCCCTTCGAGGTCACGCCCTGCGACATCTTCATTACCGAGGCGACCTTCGGCCTGCCGGTGTTCTGCCATCCCCCCATCGAGGAAGAGATGGCCAAACTGCTCGAGCGGCTCGCCGCGCATCCCGAGCGCTGCGTGCTGGTCGGCGCCTATGCGCTGGGCAAGGCGCAGCGAGTGATCGCCGAACTGCGCCGCGCGGGCCATGACCAGCCGATCTACCTGCACGGCGCGATGGAGCGTATGTGCCGGCTTTATGAAGAGCACGGCGTCGATCTGGGTGAGCTGCGGCTCGTCATGGACCATTCGAAAGACGACATTCGCGGGCATATCGTGATCTGCCCGCCCTCGGCGCTCAACGACCGCTGGTCCCGCCGCCTGCCCGAGCCGATCACCGCAATGGCGAGCGGCTGGATGCGCGTGCGCCAGCGCGCCCGCCAGCGCAATGTCGAGCTGCCGCTGGTGATCTCCGATCACGCCGACTGGGGCGAGCTGACTCGCACGATCGAGGAGGTCGGCGCGCAGGAGAACTGGATCACGCACGGCCGCGAAGATGCGCTGCTGCGCTGGTGCCAGCTTCACCAGAAGCGCGCCCGCTCTCTGGCGATGGTGGGATATGAGGACGAAGACGATTGAGCGCGAGGGCTGAGTAGTGGAGCGATTCGCCGCCCTGATCGACGCGCTGGTCTATACGCGCAGCCGCAACGAGAAACTACGGCTGATCGCGGAATATCTGCGGAATACGCCCGATCCCGACCGCGGATGGGCGCTGGCGGCTCTGAGCGACGGGCTCGACTTTCCCGCGGTGAAGAGCTCGACGATCCGCAACCTGCTCAAGGACCGCATCGACCCGGTGTTATGGACGCTGAGCCGTGATTTCGTGGGCGACACGGCAGAAACGGCGAGCCTGCTGTGGCCCCAGAGTTCGGCGACGCCCGATGCGCACCCCGATCCGCCCACCGTTTCCGGGACGGTCGAACTGCTTGGGGCGATGACCCGCAAGAGCGCGATGACCGAATTGCCCAGGCTGCTCGACCGGCTCGATCCCTCCGGCCGTTTCGCGCTGCTCAAGCTGGCAACGGGCGGCATGCGAATTGGCGTGTCGAGCCGCCTCGCCAAGACTGCTTTCGCCCAGGCCTTCGATGTGCCCATCGAACAGGTCGAGGAGTATTGGCATGGCCTCGCGCCACCCTATCCCGAACTGTTTGCATGGGCGGCGCTGGGAGAGGATCCGCCCGACCTGGAGAACCTGCCAACCTTCCGTCCCTTCATGCTCGCCCACCCGCTCGAAGATACGAAGGTCGATCTGGCCGAATACGTCGCGGAATGGAAATGGGATGGCATCCGCGTGCAGCTGGTGCGCGCGGGGGAGGAAATACGCGTGTATTCCCGTTCCGGGGACGATATCTCGGCGAGTTTCCCCGAATTGCTGGGCGCGCTGCCGTTCCCGGCGGTGCTGGACGGAGAATTGCTCGTGCGCGGCGCACATCAGGGCGGCGAACAAGGCGGCGCGGCCAGCTTCAACGCTCTGCAACAAAGGCTCGGCCGCAAGACGGTGTCCCGGAAAATGCGCACGGACTTTCCCGCTTTCGTCAGGCTTTACGATGTCCTGCTGCTGGAGGGCGAAGACCTGCGCCCACGCGAGTGGACCGAGCGCCGAGCACGGCTCGAGACGCTGATGGAGCGTCTGCCCGAGAGCCATTTCGACATCAGCCCGGTGGTCGAGGCGCGCGACTTCGAGCACCTGGCGGAAATTCGCGGGGGCAGCCGTAACGAGGCGATCGAGGGCCTCATGCTCAAGCGGCGGGACAGCCCCTATATCACCGGGCGGCGTGTGGGCCACTGGTACAAGTGGAAGCGCGATCCGCTGCTCGTC
>JBBSMH010000009.1:0-15280 GCA_038233275.1 Sphingomonadales bacterium
AGGACTACAAATACCCCCCTAACCCGCCCCGGGGGGCGCTGCTGCCCCACGCGCCCCCCGGGCGACAGCTGCCACAGCCGGCAATTGAACTGAACGCGCCGCCGCGGCACAAGCGCGCGGCATGACCCGCCTCGGCTCGATCCTGTTGTGGTCCGTTATAGCGGCGGCCTTTATCGGGCCGGGGACGGTCACCGCTGCTGCGAGCGCGGGCTCGGGCTTCGGGCTCGCGCTGCTCTGGGCGATCCTGTTTTCAGGGGTCGCGACCTTCACCCTACAGGAATTTTCGGCGCGGTTGGCGATCGCTTCGGACAGCGATCTCGCTGCGGTGCTCCGCGCGCGTTATCCAAGTGGCGCAGGCCGTGCGCTGGTGATCGCGCTGGTCGGGGGCGCGGTGCTGCTCGGCTGCGCAGCTTACGAGGCAGGCAACATTCTGGGCAGCGCGGCCGGTGCCATGCTGGCTGTCGATCTGCCGCGCTGGCTTGTAACGCTGCTGCTGGGGGCGGCGGCGGGATCTCTGCTGTTCGCCGGATCGCCGGTGCGGATCGCTCAGGTGATGGGGGTGCTGGTGGCGCTGATGGGCGCCGGCTTTTTCGCCGTCGCGGTCAGCCTCGGTCCCGACCCCCGCGAACTCGCCACCGGCCTTGTGCCCGATCTGGCAATGATCGGCGATGACACCGCGCTGCTGGCGGTGCTCGCGCTGGTGGGGACCACGGTGGTGCCATACAACCTCTTCCTCGGATCGGCGCTGGCTCGCGGGCAGTCATTCCCGGCGATGCGGCTTGGTCTCGGCATCTCGGTCGCGGTGGGGACCGCGATCACGGCGGCGATCCTTGTCGCCGGGACCGCCCTAGCCGAAGGCTTCTCCTTCGATTCTCTTGCCGATGCAGCTGCCGGGCGGCTTGGCGAGTGGGCGCGATACGGGCTCGCTATCGGCCTGCTTGCGGCGGGCCTGTCCTCCGCCGTGACCGCGCCGCTCGCCGCTGCATTCACGGCGCGCGGCCTGTTCGGGGACGCCAAGGTTCCAGGCTGGCAGGCTGACGGAAGGAATTTCCGTGCAGTCTGGGCTATCGTGCTGGTCACGGGACTCGGCTTCGGACTCGCCGATATACGCCCCGCACCCGCAATCGTGGCAGCGCAGGCGTTCAACGGCGCGCTGTTACCGCTGGTCGCGCTGTTCCTGCTGATGGCGATGAACGACCGGCGCGTGTTGGGCGCTAGCGCCAACGGAGCAGCCGCGAACACTATCGGGCTGGTGGTGGTAGCCATCGCCGCCACGCTCGGGCTGACCGCGGTGGCGCGCGCAGGCACGGCTGTGTTCGGGTACGAGCTATCCGGCACCGCGCCGATGCTGGTGGGCTTTGCCATAGCAGGGTTGCTTCTCGGAGTGCTCGCCCTGCTGGCCGGTCGCAATGGGCACACTCCGCCCGGGGTTGCAGGACACGCATTTCTCGGCGATTTCGCAAGCCGGACAGACGAGGATCCACCATGAGCTGGGACGACGAGCTGGGACGACTATTTCGCCGAGGACGCGGGCGCCGCCGAGGCCGAGGGCCGCGGCAGAAAACGCACCGCTACAGTCGGCTGGACGGTACGCTTCCCCTAAGGGGGCGATAGGATCTGGGCGCCGCCCAAGCCCTTCGGCCGCTCCGATCCAAAGGCGGCGAGCGCCAAGTCCATCCAGGCGTGCCCCGCGGCAATCGATTTCGACCGGCGCCATTTCGTGATTCCCTGCCCGGTCGATCTGACTCTTGAATTCGTGCGCACGCTCATGTTCGGCTGGTCGAACATGAGATGACCGACGAGCTCGAGAAATATCTCGATTCGATCGTGGACGTCTCGAATTACGTAAACAGGACCTACGGGCTGTTCGGAGAGGCGCAGCGAATCCGTCCGGCCAAGCTGCTCAAACCCAAGGGCTGATCACCAACTGGCGCCTTCTTCCACGGCGCGCAATTCCGCGGGCGTGCTTTGCCGGCCCAAGACGGCGTTGCGGTGGGGGAAGCGGCCGAACCGGTCAATCACGTCGCGGTGCGAGCGAGCGAATTCCAGCGCGCCCGGCGCATGGAGGGCGAACTGTTCGACGCTCAGCTCCTGATCGGCGATGTCTTCGCTGTGCATCAGGGGCATGAGGACGAACTGGCGCTCGCTCTCGGCGTAATCGCCGAGCCAGCCGCGCAGGATGAAGGCGTGGGTCAGCTGCCGCGCGGGGCCGTCCCAGGCGTAGGCGCGTGGAGTGTCGCGGTAGAGATTACGGGGTATTTGGTCGAACAGCAGGATCGCCGCGCGCGCTGTCTCACGGTGAGAGAGGAACTCTTCCGCCGGGCGCTCCCCCTGTTCGGCAAGCACGCTCTCGAAACGCTCGCGCAGCAAGCGGTCGACAGCATCGCCGCCGAACCAGTCGCCTTCGTCGAGGTCTTCGAACCAACTATCGAGCAGGCGGCGCGCCCAATCGGGAACCGCCCCGCTCATCGGGTAGGATCAGCGGGTGGGATCAGCCCGCTTTGCGGTAAGGCACGAAGTCAGTGAGGAAGACATGGCCCGTATAATAGTTGGCAAAGCGGTCTTCGGTCGAAACATGGTCGAGGCGGCAGAGCTGGGTGGCGCTGAACTTGCGGATGACCAGGCGGTCGTCGTCGTCGAGATGCTGCGGGTTCTCGGTGCGGTTGACCCACACGGTGTCGCCGCGCTTGTAGACGATCGCGGTGCCGTCGAGAATGGTGAGCGTATCGTTGCCGCCGAAGGTGCGGATGCAGCGCTCGGGCTCGCCCGCAACGCGTCCGTCGAGCATCCTGGCGAGCTTCGCCTCACCCTCGGACATCGGCTCGGACATCGGCTCGGACATCGGCTCGTCCTGCGCCTGGACGGCAGGCGCGGCGAGCAGCGTGAGGGCAGCGGTTGCGAGTACGATACGTTTGATCATGGCCTGTCTCCTGAGTCGGAACATATACCAAACGCCGTCTGAATGCACGCTGAGCCGCGCGAAGACGAGGCGTCAGCCCGTACCGCCCACCGTCAGCCCGTCGATCAGCAGCGTGGGCTGGCCCACGCCGGCGGGGATGGTCTGGCCGCCCTTGCCGCAATTGCCGATGCCCTCGTCCAGCGTCATGTCGTTGCCGATGCCGGTGACGCGGGTGAGCACGCTCGGCCCGTCGCCGATCAGCGTTGCGCCCTTGATCGGAGCAACGATCCTGCCCTTCTCCACTTTATACGCCTCGGTGCAGGCGAAGACGAACTTGCCGCTGGTGATATCGACCTGCCCGCCACCGAAGGCGGTGGCGTAGATGCCGTTTTCCACCCGGGACATGAGTTCTTCGGGGTCGTCATCGCCCGAACGCATGAAGGTGTTGGTCATCCGCGGCATGGGCGCATGCTCGTAACTCTGGCGGCGTCCATTGCCGGTCGCCTCCACCCCCATCAGCCGCGCATTGAGCCGGTCCTGCATGTATCCTTTGAGGATACCATCCTCGATCAGCACGGTCTCCCCGGTCGGGGTTCCCTCGTCGTCGATGCTGAGCGAGCCGCGCCGGTTGGCGATGCTGCCGTCGTCGACAACCGTGACGCCCGGTGCCGCGACCCGCTCGCCGATGCGCCCCGAAAAGGCGCTGGTGCCCTTGCGGTTGAAATCGCCCTCGAGCCCATGGCCCACCGCCTCGTGCAGCAGCACGCCAGGCCAGCCGGGGCCGAGCAATACGGTGGTTTCGCCCGCGGGGGCCGCGACGCTCTCGAGGTTGACCAGCGCCTGGCGCACTGCCTCGTCGACCCCCCGCATCCATCGTCCTTCGTCGAACAGATCGTCGTAGAGATAGCGCCCACCCATGCCGAAATTGCCGCGTTCGCGGCGCCCGTTCGCTTCCGCCACGATGGCGATGTTGAGCCGCACCAGTGGGCGGATATCGCGCGCGGTGAAGCCATCGGCGCGCAGGATGTCGATCACGCTCCAGCTGGCGGCGAGGCTGGCGGTGACCTGCGCCACACGCGGATCCTTCGCGCGCGCGACCGCGTCGATCTTCTCAAGCAGGGCAACCTTTTCGGCGAAGGGCACCAGGTCGAGCGGGCTTTCCTCCGTGTAGAGGTGGCGGTTGGTCCGCTTGGGGGGCGCGGCCGTCGGTCCTTTTGCGGGATCGAGCAATTGCAGCGTCTCTCCGGCACGCGCGATCGCGGCGGCGCTGATCTCGTTGGCGTGCGCGAAGCCGGTGGTTTCGCCCGAAACGCCGCGCAGGCCGAAACCCGAATCGCGGCTATAGTCGGCTGTCTTCAGCCGCCCGTCGTCGAAGGCGAAAGCTTCCGAGGCGTTGAACTGCAGGTAGAGCTCCCCGTCGTCGCACGGTTCGAGCAGCCGCGCGGTCAGGGCGCGCGCTTCTTCGAGGTCGAGCTTGCTGTAGAGGAGGGCGTGCGGATCGGTGAGCTGGGTCATGAAGCCTATGTAGGCACGTCGCGCGGCCGATAACAGGCCCCGCAAACAGGGCCTACCGGTGGCCCGGGTCCGCTCCTGCCGCGATGTCGCACAGCTCGTCCTGCGGCATGCCGTCCGCCGGCCCCCCTTCGAGCACGAAGCGCCGGTCGCAATAGCCGCAATCGACATAGCCGTGCTCGCCGATCTCCAGCCACACCCTGGGATGGCCGAGCGCGATCGGCTTGTAATTCGCTCCGCTGCGGATGTCGGTCGCGCCGTCGCACCACACCCGGCGGGTGGCGACCTTGGTGATTTCGGGCGGGGGCAGGCTCATGGGCTGCGCCGATAATGGGTTTTGTTGCCCGCCTCAAGCAGATAGGGCGCGAGGCATGAGCGCGCCCCCTGCCATCCGCATCGACAAGCTGGTCAAGCGATACGCTCCCGCCGGGCCGGGCGAGGCCCCGAAGCTGGCGCTCGACGGGTTGAGCTTCGACGTGCCCCAGGGCGGCGTCTTCGGACTGCTCGGGCCCAACGGCGCGGGCAAATCGACGCTGATCAATATCCTCGCCGGGCTGGTCAACAAGACCGCGGGCAAGGCGGAAATCTGGGGCTTCGACATCGACACGAACCGCCGCAACGCCAAGCGCTCGATCGGCATCGTGCCGCAGGAAATCGTCTTCGATCCCTTCTTCACCCCCTATGAAGTGCTCGAGAACCAGGGCGGGTTCTACGGCATCCGCAAGGCCGACCGCCGCTCGGAGGAACTGCTCAGGGCAGTGCATCTGGGGGACAAGCGCGACGCCTATGCGCGCACGCTTTCGGGCGGGATGAAGCGCCGCCTGCTGATCGCCAAGGCGATGGTCCATTCGCCGCCGATCCTGGTGCTCGACGAGCCCACCGCGGGGGTCGACGTCGAATTGCGGCGGCAGCTGTGGGAACTGGTCACCGAACTCAACGCCCAAGGCGTGACCGTGGTGCTGACCACGCACTACCTCGAAGAAGCCGAGCAGCTATGCGATCGGATCGCGATCATCGATCATGGTCGGTTGATCGCCAACAAGCCGACGCGCGAGCTGATCGGCATGGCACGCGAGAAGATCGTCTCGGTGACAGTGGACAAGGACCTTGCCGGGCCGCCGATGGAGGAAGCCTTCCTCAAGGCCGAGGTGATCGAGCCGCGGACGATCGAGATCACCTACGACCGCGACGCCGCGAGCGCCGGCCAGGTGCTTGCGCTGCTTCAGAGCCATGGTTATGGGATCGAGGATGTCACCACGCGCGAAGCCGACCTGGAAGATGTCTTCGTCCAGCTGACCGGCGCAGGATAGCTGTCGCTCAGCGCAGCCGGTGATAGCCCAGCCCGGCGTCGCGCACCAATTGCACTTCCCACTGATCGAGTGTCGATTGCTCGAGCGGCGTGCGGCAGTGGCGGCAGCGGCCGACGCGCTGCCCGTGCACTCTCTTGATGGCGCCGTGGTCGATCCGGTGGCGACCGAAAACGCAGGCGATTTGTCCGATCATCATCGGATATATCCCTCCCAGTCCGAATCCCCTGTTGACGGCTGACTGCTCCCGCTTCCCGCACGCGGGAAGCGCGAATCGTCGAATCGTTCTCTGCTTGCCGCGTAGCGAATGCGTGGGCATGACGCGCGGGATGAGGGACCAGGCCCATGATGTGCTGATCATCGGCTCGGGCGCGGCCGGGCTGACCGCTGCTCTGGCGCTGGCCGAGACGAAGAAGGTGCTGGTGCTCGCCAAGGGAGCGCTGACGGGTGGATCGACGGCCTGGGCGCAGGGCGGGATCGCCGCGGTGCTCGATGCGGGCGACACTTTCGACAATCATATTCGCGACACGATGATCGCTGGAGCCGGGCTCAACCGGCGCGAGACGGTCGAGTTCGTGATCGAGCGCGCGCCGCGCAGCATCGACAGGCTGTGCGAGCTGGGCGTGCCGTTCAACCGCGAGGCCTGGAAAGGCGGGGACACGCTCCATCTCACGCGCGAAGGCGGGCACAGCCATCGTCGCATCGTTCACGTCGACGACGCGACCGGCTGGGCGGTGCAGGAGGCGCTGCTCAAGGCAGCAGAAGCCAATCCCAACGTCACCCTGCTGCCGGGGCAGACGTGCATCGACTTCATTACCGGCCGCCACCAGCAGAACTATTCGGGCGCGGGGCGCGTGTGGGGCGCCTATGCGCTCGACGAGGAAAGCGGGCAGGTCATCGCGCATGTCGCGCGCGCCACAGTCCTCGCCACCGGAGGGGCGGGACGCGTCTACCAGTTTTCGACCGCGCCGCGGGGCGCCACGGGCGACGGGATCGCCATGGCATGGCGCGCGGGCGCGCGCGTCTCGAACATGGAGATGATGCAGTTCCACCCGACCTGCCTCTACAGTTTCGCGGCCAAGAATTTCCTCATCACCGAGGCAGTGCGCGGCGAGGGCGGGCGGCTGATCAATCCCCAGACCGGCGAGCGCTACATGGAGCGTTACGATCCGGAACGGATGGAGCTGGCCCCGCGCGATATCGTTGCGCGCGCCAACGACGATCAGATCAAGCGCTACGGCCTCGACTACGTCCATCTCGACATCAGCCATCGTCCGCCCGAGTTCGTGAAGGAGCATTTCCCCACGATTCACGATAAGCTGCTGAACCTCGGCATGGATATGACCCGGGAGCCGATCCCTGTGGTCCCGGCGCAGCATTATACCTGCGGCGGAGTGCGCATCGGGCTCGATGCGCGCACCGACCTGCCGGGGCTGTGGGCGGCGGGCGAATGCACCGAGAGCGGGCTGCACGGCGCCAACCGGCTGGCGTCGAACTCGCTGCTCGAATGCTTCGTCTTCGGCGAGGCGGCGGCGAAGAATATCCTCGACGGGTGGGACGATCTCGACGCTCCACCCCCAATCCGCGAGTGGGACGAAAGCCGCGTGACGGATTCCGACGAGGAAGTCGTGATCAAGCAGAACTGGACCGAGATCCGCCGCTTCATGTGGAATTATGTCGGCATCGTGCGCACCACCAAGCGGCTCGAGCGCGCGGCCAACCGGATCGAACTGTTGTCGAAGGAGGTCGCGGATTATTACGGCAGCTTCCGCGTGACCACCGATCTGATCGAACTGCGCAATCTGCTCAAGGCGGCCGAGCTGATTGTCAGGAGCGCGCTTGCGCGCAAGGAAAGCCGCGGACTGCACTTCACGCTCGATTATCCTGAAACCGACAGCGTCGCGCGCGATACGGTGCTGGTGCCCTAGCCGACGTTGCGCGAGAGGGGGGGCAAGGGCCGCCCGAACACATCGACCGGCTCGCAATCCCCCAGAACCATGAGATTGGCGACGCGGAAATAGTCCACGGTCACCTTGCCCAGATCGCGGTAGAAGCGCACCCCGACATAGCCCTCGGTCTGCCACACGATGCGGCCCTCCGGCACGATTCCCTCGAGCAGGGTTACCGAAACATCGCGCCCGACCAGCTTCTCCTCGCAATCGCAAGCGAGCATGCATCCGGCGGGCGCGATGTTGCGCAGGCGGCAGCGCAGCACTTCGCCATCGAGGTTAAGCTCGACGCGCTCTTCGGCGGGGAAGCGTTCCTGTTCGCGCTTTTGCATATTTCCGGTCTCGTCTCGCGGGCGCTGGCTAAGGCTCCGCTACTCTTACCGGTTACACTCCAATCACTTTAACATTGGTTAATGAGGGTTTCACTTTTTCGAGGGTGCGCCCGCAGGGGAGCGGCCCGATCCGACCTCATGCGTGGACACCGGCAGAATAGCTCGGCAAGGCTGCCATAGAGAGATGCGGGGAGGTTCGCATGGCACAGATCGAAGCCAATGGCGTCAGGATCGAATTTGAAGACCACGGCAGCAAGGACGGGGTTCCGATGTTGCTTATCATGGGTTTCGGGGCGCAGTTGACGCTTTGGCCCGACGAGTTCGTGGATGCGCTCGCCGGTCATGGATTTCGCGTCATTCGCTACGACAATCGCGACGTCGGCCTCAGCGAGAAGTTCGATGGGGTGAAGGCGCCCGGACCGGTCAGGCTGACCTTGGTGCAACGCCTGGGCTTCACTCCGCGCGTCCCCTACACGCTGGGCGACATGGCCGACGATGCAGCGGGATTGCTCGAAGCCTTGGGGGTCGAAAAGGCGCATATCGTTGGCGCGAGCATGGGCGGCATGATCGCCCAGCACTTTGCCGCGCGCCATGGGGACAAGGCGCTGTCCCTCACCTCGATCTTCTCAACGACTGGCAATCCCACGCTGCCGCCTGCAAAGAAGGAAGCGTTGGACGCGCTGGTCAAGCGACCTCAAAACACCGATGAGGACGTGCTGGTCGACCACGGCGTATACCTTGCCCGCACGATCGGTTCGCCGCGGTATCCCGCGCCCGAGGATCGTCTTCGCAACCGCATCCGGGCGGGCCTCAAGCGCAGCTTCTACCCGCAAGGCCCGACGCGCCATCTCGCGGCGGTCATTGCCGACGGGGACCGGCGCGACATGTTGAGACGCATAGAGGTGCCCACCCTCGTCCTGCACGGCGAGGACGATCCGCTTGTGCCGGTAGAGGGCGGGCGCGACACGGCAGCGACCATTCCCGGCGCGAAGATCAAGACCATACCGGGCTGGGGCCACGATCTGCCGCTCGAGCTGGTCGACCAGCTCGCCGCAGACATCGCCGCGCATGCGAAGGCGGCGAGCGCCTAGCCGATCCCCGCAAGACGCCCGATAAAGATCAGCGCCATTGCCCCCAGGACCGAGGCGAGGCAGCCGGCCCGGTGAAAGCCCGCCCGCCCGCGATGGGCGAGCAGCCCGGCGAGCAGCGAGCCGGCGATGCCAAGGCCGATCGTGGCCAGCCAGCCCATCTCCACCTCGCCGGGATAAAACCAGCGCGCGAGCGCGCCCACGAAGAGGCCGGCGACGATCGCGCCGATGATGTTGAGCATGGTCTATTCTCCTTCGGGGTGCACGCCGGGCGTGGCTGCCTCCCGCGCTGTGATCAAGTCGCGCTGACGCTCAAGGTAGGGTTTGGCGAAGCCCCACCACAGCGCGTTCCACCCGCCCGAGAGATAGAGCGCGATCCGGTCGGTCAGGAACGGAATCTCCGGCAGGTCGATGAAGCGGGCGTAGACCGCGCAACTCACTGCGAACCACACGACGCCGAGGATCGCAAGCGCGCGATTCGCTCTGCGGGACTTCGCTCTGCGGGACTGTCCATTTCGCGATTCCTCGAAGAACTGAAGTTCGAAAATTGCTGCACGGGATTCGATTGATTCAAACCCCGGCAAACGAGTTTTCCCGCAAAAAATTTTTTCCCGGATTCATTTTGCAGCTTGCCAAGCTCCCGAGTCCAGCTTGGTCCACGCGTCGCTGCGTTGCAGCAGGATAACACACCGGGCTATGATCGGCGATTTGGGCGTTAAGCCGGCATTTACCCACTTGCGCCCGAGCCGTGCCTGATTCAGTATCTAGTGGTTGGTTATGCGGGGGGACCCACTAGACCTAGCATTTCGCCTGCAGGCTTCCGATATAGGAGGCGAGCCGGGCGACGGTCGGCTGGGGACAAAAAAGGGATAAGTTTCCCTCCCGGACAGACCGCAAAAGCGTTAGAGCGGGGCGAGCTCGCCGATTCGAACAGATGTGGAACGCATGTCCAGGCACGGGCATCATCCGCAAACGCCACGGCCTCTTCGGGGGCCGGTGAAAAGGGGGCGGGACGATTATGGAATTCAGGACCGGGGACGATGCGGCAATGAACCTCGATAGCGAGACGCAGGATAGCGAGACGCAGGATAGCGAGACCGCATCAGTTGCAAAGAAGAAACCGGTCCGCACGGACAAGGTCGAGAGGGCAATCGCGATGGACAAGGCCGACAAGGGCAGTGAGGATTTGGTCTCGGACAAGGCAGGCGAAGCGCTTGCCGGTGCGGTGGCCGAAGCCGCGCGTGCTGCCGCAGCTGACCAGAACGATAGCAAGAAAGTGCTCGACCGCCGCTTCGACGTCCAGACCGATAACGCGCGCGACGAACTGCTGACGGATTTCGGTCGGGAAACGCTCGAGGATCGCTATTTGCTGCCGGGTGAAGGCAATCAGGATCTGTTCGCGCGCGTCGCCGACGCCTTTGCCGACGATGAGAGCCACGCGCAGCGGCTTTACGATTACATCAGCCGGCTGTGGTTCATGCCCGCCACCCCGGTCCTGTCCAATGGCGGCACCACCCGCGGCCTGCCGATCTCCTGTTATCTCAACAGCGTCGAGGACAGTCTGGAAGGCATCGTCGGCACCTGGAACGAGAACGTCTGGCTGGCGTCGCGCGGCGGCGGCATCGGTACCTATTGGGGCCAGGTGCGCGGCATCGGAGAGCCGGTCGGCCTCAACGGCAAGACCAGCGGCATCATTCCTTTCGTGCGGGTGATGGATTCGCTCACGCTGGCGATCAGCCAGGGTTCGCTGCGGCGCGGCTCGGCCGCCTGCTACATCGACGTGTCGCACCCCGAGATCGAGGAGTTCCTCGAGATTCGCAAGCCGAGCGGAGATTTCAACCGCAAGGCGCTGAACCTGCACCATGGCGTGCTGGTGACCGATGCGTTCATGGAGGCGGTGCGCGATGGCACCGAGTTCGATCTTACCAGTCCGCGCGATGGATCGGTCCGCAAGACGGTCGATGCGCGCAGCCTGTTCCAGAAGCTGGTCGAGACCCGCCTCGCGACGGGCGAGCCCTATATCGTCTTCTCCGACACGGTGAACCGGATGATGCCCAAGCATCACCGCGAGCTCGGCCTGAAGGTCTCGACCTCCAATCTGTGCGCCGAGATCACCCTGCCCACGGGGCGCGATCATCTGGGCAATGATCGCACCGCGGTGTGCTGCCTCTCCTCGCTCAACCTGGAAAAATGGGACGAGTGGAACGAGGACAAGCAGTTCATCGAGGACGTCATGCGGTTCCTCGACAATGTCCTGCAGGATTATATCGACCGCGCGCCCAAAGAGATGGCGCGCGCCAAATACTCGGCGATGCGTGAGCGCAGCGTGGGCATGGGCGTGATGGGGTTCCATTCCTTCCTCCAGTCCAGGGGCATTGGCTTCGAAAGTCCGATGGCCAAGGTGTGGAACCTCAAGATGTTCAAGCACATCAGCGCCAAGGCCGAGGAATCGAGCATGGTGCTGGCCAAGGAGCGCGGGCCGTGTCCCGATGCCGAGGAAACCGGCGCGATGGAGCGCTTTTCCTGCAAGATGGCGATCGCGCCGACCGCCTCGATTTCCATCATTTGCGGGGGCACCAGCGCCTGCATCGAGCCGATCCCGGCCAATATCTACACGCACAAGACGCTCTCGGGCAGCTTCGTGGTGAAGAACGCCTATCTGGAAAAGATTCTCGACAAGAAGAGCAAGAATTCGACCAATGTGTGGAATTCGATCCTCGAGCGGGGCGGGAGCGTGCAGCATCTCGACTTCCTCAGCGTGGAGGAAAAGGCGGCGTTCAAGACCAGTTTCGAGATCGACCAGCGCTGGCTGCTCGAATTCGCCGCGGACCGCGCGCCCTTCATCGACCAGGCGCAAAGCCTCAACCTGTTCATCCCGGCCGATGTCGACAAATGGGATCTGATGATGCTGCATTTCCAGGCATGGGAGAAGGGCATCAAGTCGCTCTATTACCTGCGGAGCAAGAGCATGCAGCGCGCCGGTTTCGCCGGCGGGGTGGAGGTCGACAACACCAAGGATGCGACCAAGTTCGAGCTCGCCGCGGAGCAGACCGATTACGAGGAATGCCTCGCCTGCCAGTGAGGCATCGAAGCGCGCGCCGGGCCGCTCCGGTGGCGCGCAAAAGAAAACCCCGCCGCCTGCCATGCAGGGGCGGGGTTTTCGCTGTTTGGTAGGGTCAGCCGCGTCAGATGGTTTCGGTGGCCTTGGTGGCGAGGCTCTCCGGAATGCGTGCGCTTTCCTTCAGATAGATGCGATTGTCGTCGATTTTCTCGACATCGTCCATCGACAGGAAGTGATGCATGCCGTCGGCGCTGTCCGACTTGGTCAGCTTGATCGCGTCGCCATCGACCTTGTCGACGGTGCCCACGTGCTGCCCGCGGCAGTCGGTGACTTCCATGTGCTCCTTGATGCGTAGCTTCTCGAACATAAATATCCTTTCCGTTCAAATGGGTTATACCAAATCAACGGATGAGACGGTCAGAAGGTCCACAGCCCACCGAACCTTAGGCACGCCTCATTGGGTCTCCCCCGAGTTCTGGTTAGTCTTCGCCCAGCGGGCCTGGTTAGTCTTCGCCCAGCGGGCCTGTTAGTCTTCGCCCAGCGGGCCTGTTAGTCTTCGCCCAGCGGGCGTTGCGCATCGGCACGAGAACGGTGGTCGGGGCGCGAGGACATCTCGCCGGGCTCGGTGCTGTCGAAAGCGGGCGGGGTCATCCCGTCCTCGATTTCGGACGTGCCCACATCCTGTTCCATCTGCCCTGCGGCGTTGCGCGCATTGCCATAGCCCATCTGCGCCTCGCCATTGCCGTCCACCGCAATCACGGTGTCGCCATTGTCGAACTGGCTGTATTCGGGGCTGGAGCCCTGATTTTGGCCCTGACCCTTTTGGCGCTGACCCTGTTGCTGCACCTGCCCGCTGGCGGGTTTCTCGTCGCGATCCTCATCCTCGCGTTTCCGCCGCGTTTCGCCTTCGCGCGGTCCGGTGCGTTCGATGCCGCCCGGCTCGTGTCCCCGCCTCAAGGTGACATCGCGGCTGTCGTCGGGTTCGTATTCGCCCATGATAATTTCTCCTCTTCCCCATCAACGCCCGCGCGAAGACCGGCGTTCCGGCGGGTCGGCGCATTAACCATTCCTCTGGCCCGATTTGCCGTTCCGTTTGGGGCGACGATTTATCCCCGTCGAATCTCCCTGCTTTGCCTACATTTCGACGCACTCTTGCCTATATTGGCTGCTCGCGCCGATTCACGCCTATCCAGCTGGGGACCACAAGATGTCGTTGCTCGAAGCCCGCAAGACCTACAAGCCCTTCGAATACCCGTGGGCCTATGATTTCTGGAAGCGGCAGCAGCAGATCCACTGGATGCCCGAGGAAGTGCCGCTGGGCGAGGATTGCCGCGACTGGGCGCAGAAGATCACCGAGCACGAGCGCAATCTGCTCACCCAGATCTTCCGCTTCTTCACCCAGGCCGATGTCGAGGTGCAGGATTGCTATCACGACAAATACGGCCGCGTGTTCAAGCCGACCGAGATCAAGATGATGCTCACCGCCTTCTCCAACATGGAGACGGTGCATATCGCGGCATACTCGCACCTGCTCGATACGATCGGCATGCCCGAATCCGAATATTCCGCCTTCATGGAATATGAGGAGATGAAGGACAAACACGATTACCTGCAGCTGTTCGGCGTCGATACGGACGAGGATATCGCCCGCACGCTGGCGGTGTTCGGCGGCTTCACCGAAGGGATGCAGCTGTTCGCCAGCTTCGCCATGCTGATGAACTTCCCGCGCTTCAACAAGATGAAGGGGATGGGCCAGATCGTCAGCTGGTCCGTGCGCGACGAGAGCCTGCATTGCGAAGGCATCATGCGGCTGTTCCATGAATTCGTCCGCGAGCGCGATTGCTATTCCAAGGCGGTCAAGGAAGACATCATCGACATCTGTCAGAAATCGGTGAGGCTGGAGGACAATTTCATCGATCTGGCATTCGAGATGGGCCCCGTCAGCGGGATGACGCCGAAAGAGATCAAGCGCTATATCCGCTACATCGCCGATTGGCGGCTGGGCCAGCTCGGCCTGCAGCCGATCTACATGGTGGAGGACCACCCGCTCCCCTGGCTCGCCCCGCTGCTGAACGGCGTGGAACACGCCAATTTCTTCGAACAGCGCGCAACCGAATATTCCAAGGGCGCGACCACGGGGGACTGGAACACCGTCTGGTCCAGCTTCGACAAGCGCCGCCAGGCCAAAGCCGCGAACGAGGAAGAGGACGCGGGCGACGAGGGCCCGGGGCTGTTCGGGGATGAGGGTGAGAGCGAGGGAGCTGTGGCGGCGGAGTAGTGCCTCCCGGCCACAAACGAAGGAGTAGGGATGGACTGGAAAAGTGCCCGCGCGGGCTTGTCCCAACTGGAGGTTGCTAAAGCTTCAGGCTGGTCAAATACACAGTGCAAGGAAGAGAATTTCGAGAATCTCTATCGCAAGACCGGGTGTGCGCCGCCGCGGCATCGCTATGTCGAGTTCGAAGGACGGAGATACCCGGCTAAGGCCTTTGGCTATCTCGTTCTGATGGAGGCGGGTTGGGACCACATGGATGGTTACCGGCCGACGGTAAATGAAGTCGTTTCCCCGTTGCGGAAGTTTGGAGTGCGAGACATAAGATGATGCTTGGGGTCCGGTCTGCAAGTCAGGCTTGAATTATCGCGGCGCAGATTGCCGGCAACCCCGATGCCGCGCCCGAACTGACCGACGAATGGTTCGAAAACGCCCGGCTGGTGATCCCGCTCAAAAGCAGGAAGCACGCCGCGTGAGGAACGCGATGCGCGGAAACTGGAACGACGTGTGGGCCAGCCCGATCATCCTGAGCATGTCGGAGGACAGCCGCCGCAAAGTGAAGAAGGGCGAGGAGGCCAACGACCTGGCTGACGATGGGCCGGGGTTGTTTGGGGATGAGGGTGGCGGGACCTTGGCGGCGGAATAGCGCGATTAGTCGTTGAATACGTTGGTAATCCGGTACTGCAGAGCAATCGCACTTACACCAAATTGCGAAGCAATCTCTGCCAACCCGCTTTCATCTTGAAGATCGAAAGATGGCGGAACTAGCTTCTTGATCGTCCGTCTCGGCATCAGGAGTTCTGCTGCAAAGGCATTTGCCTCTATCTCGTATGGTTCAGTGCCAGTCGCGGATTGCTCATCCC
>JBBSMH010000010.1:0-15260 GCA_038233275.1 Sphingomonadales bacterium
CGCGGTCGAGGCCGAGCGGCGCGAGATCGTCGAAGTGCTCGTCGCGCTCGCCTTCGGCGCATCGCTTATCTCGATCTTCGCGCGTCTGGGCGGCGGCATCTTCACCAAGGCCGCCGACGTGGGCGCGGATCTCGTGGGCAAGGTGGAAGCCGGCATCCCCGAGGACGATCCGCGCAACCCCGCGGTGATTGCCGATAATGTGGGCGACAATGTCGGCGACTGCGCCGGGATGGCTGCCGATCTGTTCGAGACCTATGTCGTCACCGTCGGCGCCACCATGGTGCTGACGCTGCTGCTCCTCGCCAATGTCGGCGCGGAAACCTTTGCCGGCCTGGTGGCGCTGCCGCTGCTGATCGGCGGAGTGTGCATCCTCACCTCGATCATCGGAACCTATTTCGTTCGTCTCGGCAAGGGCGGGACCAATGTGATGGGGGCGATGTACAAGGGCTTCTTCGTCACCGCCGTTCTCTCCATTCCTCTGATCTGGCTCGCCACGCAGATGGCCCTGGGGGACATGAACGCTCCCATCGGCTCAGAGAACCTCGGGGCGATCGATCCGGGCGCGCCTCTGGCCGAGGAAGGCACCGCGGCGATCGCGCCCTTCACCGGGTGGGACCTGTTCTGGTGCTCGGTGCTGGGCCTCGTCATCACCGGCCTGATCATCTGGATCACCGAATATTACACCGGCACCAACTACCGCCCGGTGAAGTCGATCGCCAAGGCATCCGAAACGGGCCACGGCACCAATGTCATCCAGGGCCTCGCCATCAGTCTCGAATCGACCGCATTGCCGACATTGGTCATCGTGGCAGGCATCATCATCGCCTATCTGCTGGCCGGCCTGATGGGCATCGCCTATGCGGCGACCGCCATGCTGGCGCTGGCGGGGATGGTCGTGGCGCTCGACGCCTATGGCCCTGTCACCGACAACGCAGGCGGCATTGCCGAGATGGCGGGCCTCGACGACAGTGTCCGCGAGAAGACGGACCTGCTCGACGCGGTCGGCAACACCACCAAGGCGGTGACCAAGGGTTACGCGATCGGATCGGCCGGCCTCGCCGCGCTGGTGCTGTTCGCAGCCTACACGACCGATCTCGCCGAGCTGTTCCCGACCGTCGATGTCGATTTCAGCCTCGAGAACCCCTACGTCATCGTCGGTCTGCTGCTGGGCGCGTTGCTGCCCTATCTCTTCGGTGCGATGGGCATGACAGCTGTGGGCCGCGCTGCCGGCGACGTGGTGATCGACGTCCGCGAGCAATTCGCCAACGATCCGGGCATCATGGCCGGCACCAGCAAGCCCGATTACGCCAAGACGGTGGACCTGGTGACCAAGGCGGCGATCAAGGAAATGATCGTCCCTTCCATGCTCCCCGTGCTGGCGCCGATCGTGGTCTATTTCGCGATCACCCTGATCGCGGGTCAGCAGAACGGCTTCGCCGCGCTGGGTGCACTGCTGCTGGGCGTGATCATCTCTGGTATCTTCGTGGCACTTTCGATGACCGCCGGCGGCGGCGCATGGGACAATGCCAAGAAGTACATCGAGGACGGCAATCACGGCGGCAAAGGATCGGACGCCCACCACGCCGCGGTGACCGGAGACACGGTCGGCGATCCCTACAAGGATACCGCCGGACCGGCGGTGAACCCGATGATCAAGATCACCAATATCGTCGCGCTGCTGCTGCTCGCGGCACTGGCAGCCCCGTAACGGCCTGAGTCCCCCACTATTGAGCGGGAAATAAGCCCCGTCCCGCACCCGCGGGGCGGGGCTTTCATTTGCGCCCAGCCCAGCCTTGCCGCTCCATTAAGCATTTTTCAGAGCGGCCGTGCTATTCCCAGGCTATGCTGCGCAATGCAGGGACCCACAGGCTGGTGGAAATGGTGGCAAGCCTCCGATTCGTTGACGACCCGCTCCCGGCGAGCGACGAACCTGCGCGCCCTCCAGTCAGCGGCATGGCTGAGGGTTTCGCGCTCAGACCGTGGTCCTGCATCGAGCAGGCCACGCTACATCCCCCCTGGCAGGAGCTGGCTGAAAGCGCGGTGAGCCCCAACCCCTTTTACGAGCCCTGGTTTCTGTTGCCTGCGCTCGAGCGGTTCGACCCTCTTGGAACGGTGGAAATCGCCACACTTGTCGCGAATGGGAAGCTGGCCGCTCTGATGCCGGTCTTCCGTTCCCGCAACTACCACGGCCGGCCGCTTCCGCACCTGGCGGGATGGAGCCACCCCAACGCGTTCTGCTCGGTTCCGCTGATCAGAGGGGGCTACGAGCAGGCATTCTGGGGGGCCCTTCTCCACGCCGCGGACCGGAACGGGGGAATGGAGGTATTCCTCCATCTCGATCAATTGCCCGAACGCGATCCGGTAACCGCATCCCTGTTCGACCACTGTTTCGCCAGTGGACGGAGCGCGACAACGGCCATGCGCAGTTCGCGCGCCATGCTGATGACGGGACCATCGCCGCAAGCGCATCTCGAGGCTGCGCTGTCCACCAAGCGGCGCAAGGAATTGCGTCGCCAGCGCCGCCGCCTCGAGGAACTTGGCGAGGTGGCGTTCAAGCGGGTGACTTCGCCCGCTGCTGTCGGGGCCTGGTGCGAGGAATTTCTCGCGCTGGAAACTCGCGGCTGGAAAGGTCGATCCGGCTCGGCGCTGGCGTGCGACGAGCGAACGCGATCGCTTTTCACGGAAAGCCTGCGGGCGGCGAGCGCGCTCGGCCGGTTCGAGGGGTTGTCGCTCGAACTGGCGGGGCGGCCTCTGGCCATGCTGACAAATTTCCACACGCCTCCCGGGGCATATTCCTTCAAAACGACCTTCGACGAGGATTACGCCCGCTTTTCGCCAGGAGTGCTCTTGCAGATCGAAAACCTGCAGATGCTTCAGGACCCTCGCATCGCCTGGTGCGACAGCTGCGCTGCGGAAGATCATCCCATGATCGACCGGATGTGGCCGGAGCATCGGGAAATGATCGCGGTAACTGTCCCCATTGGTGGACGCTTGCGCCGTACCGTCGGCCGCACTTTGACCGCCATCGAACGTCTCCGGACCCAGGCCCGCCAATGAACGCTTGCGAACCCGCATCGAGCCGCCAGCTCGCAGCCGTCTTTCCGGAGACTGCGCGTGCGCGATTTGCCGAAAATTACCCCGAAGACCCGCACCGCCTGGGTCACCTCTTGCGCGACGATTCCCGGTTCTCGCTCGATGCGCTTGCCGCGCTGGCCGAGCGCCTTCCGAAAAGCTCGATAGAGTACAATCGCGGCGACCTGCCGATCGGGGTGGATGGCAAGCCGGACCCGACGGGTATTCCAATCGGCGAGACCATTCGGCGGGTAGCCTCGTCCAACAGCTGGGCGGTGCTGAAGAACATCGAGCAGGTCACAGAATATCGCACCTTGATACTCGAGCTGCTGGGAGAGTTGGGAGCGGAGATCGAAAGTAAGACCGGCGAATTTCTTACCCCCCAGGGCTTTGTCTTCATCTCCTCGCCCAACGCCGTGACGCCCTACCACTTCGATCCGGAGCACAATATCCTGCTCCAGCTCGTCGGCAGCAAGACGATGACCCAATTCCCCGCAGGCCATCCGCATTTCGCTCCGGACAAGGTGCACGAAAGCTACCATCTCGGCGGACCGCGCGAGCTGGCATGGCGAGACGAGATGGAGAGCGGCGGACGCAGCTTCGCGCTTCAAGCGGGCGACGCCGTCTACGTGCCGGTCATGGCGCCGCATTTCGTCAGAAACGGGCCGGAAAGCTCGATCTCGCTTTCGATCACCTGGCGTTCCGCCTGGAGTTATGAAGAGTCCGAGGCGCGGTGCTTCAACGGCATCATCCGGCGATGGGGGTTTGCGCCGCACGCACCGCAACGCTGGCCGGCCCGCAATGCCGCAAAATCGCTGGCGTTCCGGGCCTATCGCAGGCTTTTCGGAATCCCCACGGTCTCGTGATACACGGCTCCATCGCGCAATTCGACCGGGGGAGCGATTGGGAATGTCTCGATGCGCTCGCGGGCGCGGTCGACAAGCAATCTCGCCGGTCCCTGGCTGACCAGCTCAGCAGTCCTTCTCGTCTTCTCGATTGCGCTCGTCGCATTGCTGCCCGCCGATCCCGGATTTTTCCACCGGCTCGGCGCGGAGGACGGGCCGATCGAGTGGCTCTCCGCCCTGCTGCTGTTCCTCGCTTGCGGCTTTGCGCTGCTGTGTTGCGGCGCGTTTTCAACGCGCGCGAGGCTGATCGCGGTCAACACCGGCTAGCCGCAGCCGGCTTCGTGGCGCTGTTCTCCCTGATGGCAATGGAGGAAATCAGCTGGTTCCAGCGCGAGATGGGGTTCGATACGCCTATCGGAATGGCCGAGGCCAATTGGCAGGGCGAGTTCAACCTGCACAATTTCCATACCGACTTCATCGAACTGGCGCTTTATGCGGGAACCGGCATATTCCTCGTACTGCTGCCGCTGGTGCGAGAGAGCATCGGCCGGTGGCGCTGGGTCGCGCCGTTTGCCCCGTTCATGCCCGACCGCGTTGCGGCGGCGATCTCCGCGCCGATGCTGGCAGTTTACGCCTGGCGCCAGTGGACGCACTCGCTCACACGCGCCCACGCTTGACGGCGTTCGTTCGCGTCCGCAAACGCCCCCTTGTGAACGATGACACCGCGCCCGCCAAGACACCCGAGCAGCTCGTCGCGGGCCTCGTTCGCCTGCTGACCGTCGACCGGACGGACGAGAACAATTTCATCGGTCGCGAGCAGCCCGGCGGTATCGGACGCGTCTTCGGCGGGCAGGTGGTCGCTCAGGCTTTGCAGGCGGCACAGTTGAGTGTCGGAGACGAGAAGCAGGCGCATTCGCTGCACGCCTATTTCCTTCGCGGCGGCAAGGAAGGCGTGCCGATCCACTACCGCGTCGAAGCCGATTTCGACGGCCGCAGCTTCGCCAACCGCCGGGTGGTGGCAAGCCAGCTGGAAGACGACGGTACCGCCCGAGCGATTCTCAACCTGACCGCTAGCTTCCAGCAAGCCGAGGAGGGAATGGAGCACGAGGATGCGGCGATGCCCGAGGTGCCCCCGCCCGAGGAACTGGCCAGCGACATGGAGCAACGCCGCCGTTACCTCGATCAGGCCGACAATCTGAGCGAGCAACAGCGCGCATTGATGCTGCGCCCGCGCCCCATCGAAATGCGCACCAGCGACAAGCTCCACTGGATGAACGCGGAACCCAAGGAGCCGCGGGCGCACAGTTGGTTCAGGGCAGTGGCCCCACTGCCCGACGATCCCGCACTGCACCGCGCGGTAATCGCCTATGCCAGCGACTACACTCTTCTTGGCACCAGCGCGCTACCCCACGGACTGAGCTGGATGCGCGGCGAGCTGGTCGGCGCAAGCCTCGATCATGCGATCTGGTTCCACTCGCCGATGGACAGAATTGCCCGCGCCGACGAATGGCTGCTCTATGCCACCGAAAGCCCTTGGTCCGGGGGAGGAAGGGGATTGAATCATGGCCGCATATTCGACCGCGAAGAACGGCTGGTGGCCAGCGTGGCGCAGGAAGGGACGATCCGGCGGCGAAAAGGCAGCTAACGGGGCGCGTTTGGACGCGGCTCTCACCCGCCCGCGTGGTAGAAATCGTAGATCTGCTGCGCCACGCCCGCGCTGATGCCGGGGGCCCGCTTGAGATCGTCGAGCGCCGCCGCTCTCACCTTCCCGGCCGTGCCGAAATGCAACAGCAGCGCACGCTTCCTTGACGGGCCGATACCCGGGATTTCGTCGAGCGGCGAGGCGGTTATCGCCCGGCTGCGCTTGGCCCGGTGCGCACCTATCGCGAAACGATGAACCTCGTCGCGCAAGGTCTGGAGGTAGAACAGCAGCGGCGAGTTGACCGGCAGGGTCTTCTCGCGCCCGTCGGGGAAGTGGAATACCTCGCGGCCCTCCCGCCCGTGGTGGGGACCCTTGGCGATGGCGACCAGCGGCACGTGCTCGATCCCGAGCTCCTCCAGCGTCTCGCGCGCCGCGCTCATCTGTCCCTTGCCGCCATCGATCAGCACCAGATCGGGCCACACGCCTTCGCGCTCGCGGTCCGGATCGTCCTTCATCGCGCGCGCGAACCGGCGGCCCATCACCTCGCGCATCATCCCCACATCGTCATCGGTTTGCGCGGATTTGATGTTGAACTTGCGGTATTGGCCTTTCTCGAAGCCCTCGGACGAAGCGACGACCATCGCACCCAGCGCCTTGTCGCCCTGGATATGGCTGTTGTCGTAGATCTCGATCCGCCGCGGCGGCTCTTCAAGTTCGAGGAATTCGGCCAGCTCGCGCAGGATCTTCGCCTTGGTGCCGCTCTCCGCCAGCCGCCGCTCGAGCGCTTCCGCCGCATTGCGGCTTGCCTGTTCCATCAGCCGACGCCGCGCGCCGCGCTGGGGGATGGAAATCGCCACACCATGTCCGGCTTTCTCGCACAATGCCTCTGAAATCAGTTCCTGTTCGGGCAGAATGCGGTCGACCAGGATGGTCCTGGGTGGCGGCACTTCCTCGTAGAACTGCAGCAGCACGTCGGCGAGCACCTCGTCCTTTTCGATATCGCCCGTGTTGCGCGGAAAGAAGGCCCGGTGGCCCCAGTTCTGCCCGCCGCGCACGAAGAAGGCCTGCACCCCGATCTGCCCGCCCTTGGCGGCGAGCGCGAAGATGTCGGCATCGCCCACCCCTTGCGCATTGATCGCCTGGCTGCCTTGGATGAAAGTCGCCGCGCGCAGCCGATCGCGCAGGAGGGCCGCCGTCTCGAAGTCGAGCTCCTCCGCTGCTCTAGCCATCTGCCGTTCGATCTTCTCCTGCACTGCCCCCGATTTTCCCGCGAGGAAATCCTTCGCCTCGCGAACCAGTTCGCCATAGCCATCCGCATCGATGCGGCCCACGCAGGGCGCGCTGCAGCGCTTGATCTGGTAGAGCAGGCAGGGCCGGTCGCGATTGGCGAAGAAACTGTCGGTGCAGCTCCTCAGCAGGAACAGCTTCTGCAGCGCGTTCACTGTCTTGTTGACCGATCCCGCGCTGGCGAACGGGCCATAATAGTTCCCCTTCGCCCGGCGCGCGCCACGATGTTTCTGAATGCGCGGAAAGGCATGATCGGCGCGCAGGAGGATGAATGGGAAGCTCTTGTCGTCGCGCAGCAGCACGTTGAACGGCGGGCGATAGCGCTTGATCAGCTGCGCTTCGAGCAGCAGCGCCTCGGCCTCCGAATTGGTGGTCACTATCTCCATCCGGCGCGTCTGGCTGATCATCCGCTGGAGCCGGTTCGTCAGCCCTTTGACCTGCATATAGTTTGCCACGCGCGCCTTGAGGCTGCGCGCCTTGCCGACGTAAAGCACGTCGCCGCGCGCATCGAGCATGCGGTAGACGCCCGGCTTCGGCTTGAGCGTGCGTGCCGTTTCCCGAATCGCCGCAATCCCGCCTTCCAGATCGGGCTGCGCGCTCGCAACCGTATAGGTGGCGCGCTCCTCGTTGAAGCGCTCCTTGCCTCGGGGGTCGTGCGGGGATCCTGCCTGGGTGCGCGACATGGCGGTCGAGATAGGCGGAGCGTGGCCGTTTCTCAATCGCTTGCGCATTGCACGCTTTGTCGGCAGCACGGCGCGCATGAACCTTGACACCACCAGCCGCGACACCGCTCCGGCGCGCACGATGGGCCTATTCGGCGCCTCGCTGCTTCCCGTGAACGGAATGATCGGGGCCGGCATATTCGCGCTGCCGGCCACGCTGTTCCTGGCCGTGGGCGATTTCGCGCCATGGATGATGCTGCTGGGCGGCTTGCTGTTTCTGCCGCTTACGCTGACCTTCGCATGGCTGGCCGCGCGGTTCGACCATTCGGGAGGGCCGGTGCTCTATGGGGAGGCTGCCTTCGGGCGCTTCGTGGGCTTCCAGGCCGGCTGGGCGCGTTATGCCAGCGCGATCGTGACCGTGGCCGCGAACACGCATGTCATGGTGTCCTACCTCGCGACGCTGTTTCCGGTGCTGGACGGGGAGATCTTGCGCCCGCTGTCGGTTGCAGGTTTCATCGGCTTCATCACGGTCGTCAACCTGTTCAGCCTCCGCAGTTCGGTGGCGACGCTGGGTGCGCTGACCGCGGTGAAACTGCTGCCGCTCGTCGTCCTGATTGCCGCGGGCCTATTCGCGGGCGAACCGCGATCAGGGCTGGTGCTGCCCCAATTCTCCGACGCCGAGACAGTGGTGCTGCTGACCTATTACGCCTTCATCGGCTTCGAATATGTGGTGCTCCCCGCGGGCGAGATGAAGAACCCGCGGCGCGACGTCCCGCTTGCGCTGGTGGCCATGCTGGGGGCGGTGACGCTGCTCTACATGCTGGTGATCTGGGCCTATATCGCGATCGACCCGGGCGCGCCGGCCGACGCGGCGAACCCGCTCGCGCTCGCCGCGCGCGAGGCAATCGGACAGATAGGCGCCATCGCCATAGTCGTTGCCGCCGCCTTCAGCATCGGGGCGAACAATTTCGCCGGAGGCATCAGCCTTCCGCGCATGACCTATGGCATGGCTGAACGGGGCATGTTGCCGCGCTGGTTCATGGCGGTTTCGCCGCGCCTCGGCACGCCGGTCAATTCGATCCTGTTCTATGGCGGGGCGAGCATCGCTTTCGGCCTGTGGGAAGGGTTCTTGGTGCTGGCGCTGGCGGGAACGCTCACTCGCCTGCTGACCTATCTGATCGCGGCTGTCGCCCTTCCCGTGATCGAAGCGCGCGAAGGCCGGATCGATCCGCTCCACGGCTTTGTCTCGCTCCTGACCGTCATCAGCACGCTGTGGGTCGGAACGCATGCCGATGCGCAAAGCTGGAAGGTCTTCGCAGGCCTGGTGGTGGCAGGCACCCTGCTCTATTTTGTCGCGCGCAGGGAGCGGCCTGTAGAGCCACTCACGGCTCATTAGGATGCCGGATTACGATGCGATAATCCTCGGCGCGGGAGCCGCCGGGCTGATGTGCGCTGCGCGCGCCGGGCAGCGGGAAAAGCGCGTGCTGGTGCTCGAACGCAGCGAGAAGTCGGGCAAGAAGATCCTGATCTCGGGTGGCGGGCGGTGCAATTTCACCAACATTCGCGCGGGCCCGGCGAACTTCATCTCCGCCAATCCGCATTTCGCCAAGAGCGCGCTTGCGCGATATACCCCGCGCGATTTCCTGAACCTGGTCGAAAGCTACGGCATAGGCTGGCACGAAAAGACGCTCGGCCAGCTGTTCTGCGACGGTTCGGCGCAGCAGATCGTCGATATGCTGCTGGCCGAGTGCGCGAAAGGTAACGTGGAAGTGCGCTGCGCAGAGGAAATCGCCTCGGTTTCGCACGATGGCGCCTTCACCGTCACGACGCAGACCGACAGCTTTACCGCTCCGGCGCTCGTTATCGCTACGGGGGGGGCCTCGATTCCCAAAATGGGCGCGACCGGATACGCCTATGATCTCGCGCGGCAATTCGGGCTGAAGGTAGTCGAGCCGCGCCCTGCACTGGTCCCCCTAACGCTCGGAGGCGACGAGGTACTGTTTCGCGAGATATCGGGAGTGTCTGCCTACGTTGTCGCCAGTGCGGACAAGGCCAGTTTTGCCGAAGCCGCGCTGTTCACCCATCGAGGGCTATCCGGGCCGGCGATCCTCCAAGTGTCTTCCTACTGGAAACCGGGCGAGCCGGTGATCGCGAATTTTCTGCCCGGCGAAAAAACGGACTGGCTGCTCGATGCCAAGCGCGCTGAGCCGCGCGGCACCGTGCGATCGCTGCTTCGCGCACGGCTGCCGGTGCGGCTGGCGGACATTCTGGCCGACAGGCTGGGCATCGAGAGCGAGCTGGCAAATGTGCCGGGCAGGGCACTACGTTCCGCGCAGGACCGGCTCGCGCGCTGGACCTTCCACCCCTCGGGTACCGAGGGTTTCGCCAAGGCCGAGGTCACGGTGGGCGGGATATCGACTGCCGGGCTTTCCTCCCGAACGATGGAGACAAAGAATGTCCCCGGTCTCTACGTCATCGGCGAGGCGGTGGACGTCACCGGGTGGCTCGGCGGCTATAATTTTCAGTGGGCCTGGGCGAGCGGGGTCGCGGCCGGCGAGGCTCTATAGGCGCTAGAACAGCTTGCGCAATTCGATGCCCAGATAGCGCCCGACCGGGTCGAGGCGAAACGGCTGGAAGGCCAGCGGGACATCTCCATTGGCATCGGTCACGCGGCGCCGTGCGTCGAAGATATTGTCCGCCCTCAGGCTCACGCGCAAATCATCCAAGACGCCGCTGTCCTTCTCCAGCACTTCGCCGAGATCCGCGAACAAGCGAAGGTCGAAAGTAGCGAGATCGCCGAAGAACAGATCGCTCGATCCCGGGAGGCCGCTGCCGCGCAGCTCCGCCTCACCGGCATATCGCCCCGAGAGGCGCAGGCCGTAGCCTTGCATGAACAGCCCCGCTTCCAGCCGCGAGGTGTGTCGCGGGATCGCGCCGCCTGCAATCACGAAACCGTCAAGCTGGTCGAACACCGGGCCGCCGGCGGCCAGGAGAACCTCGTTCTCCAGCTGGATAGTGTGATTGAGGCTGAAGAAATAGCGTGGGCGCGGGTCGCGATCGCGGCCCCCGCCGAAAAATGAGGCCGCCCCGACGCCGCCGCGCCGCCCGCCGCCCCCACGTCCCTGTTGCTGTCCTTCGCCGGTTTGCGTGCCCTCCCCCCCGGGACGGCACATCCGCTTGCGCATCTGGGCGAGACGTTCGGGGTCAATCTGGCCGTCCTCTCCGCGCAGCCGTGCGAGCACCTCGTCGGGCAAGCCGTCCAGCCGGGGCGGTTCGGCGCAGATCATCTCGCGCATCGCGGCGAATTGGCGCTGGCGTTCCTCCGCCTCCTCGCCGCAGAACCGCTCGCGCGCCTCCTGCACCTTCGCGGGATCGAGCTGTCCGTCCTCGCCCCGCAGCCGCGCGAGCATCTGCTCGGGAATCCCTGTAAGATCGGGCATTTCGCCCTCCGGAGTGGCGCAGAATTTTTTGCGCATCTCGGCAAAGCGCTCCGGACCGAAGCCTCTGCCCCCCGGGGGTCCGCCACGCCTGCCCTCTCCCTGCGCCTCTCCTGCGCCGCTTCCACCGGCGCCCCCGCGACTGCTCGGCTCGGGTTCTGTCGGGGGCGAGCCGATCTGGCCATTAGCGTTGAAGCCGAAGGAGAGCTGCCTGTTGCGCGTCTCGAACAGCGTTACCGGGCGGCGATCGGTGGCGAGCAATTCGCCCGCGGGAGAGCGGGTCACGCGTTCGGGGAAGGCGGCTTCGAACGCCGATGTGATCGAGGGCGAGACAAGCGTCACATCGTCCGAATTGTTGATCGCATAATCGATCTGCAGCCGCGCCCGCTCCCAGAACGGCAGTTCCCAGTTCGCCGAAAATTTCCAGTCGGCCTGCGTTTCCGCGAGCAACGCCGGATTGCCGCCGGTGAGGACTGTCGCCAGCACGCTCTCGCCGGTGGCGAAATCGAAGGTTGGAACGTTGAATTCCTGCCCCACCGGATTGCCCAGCTCAGTGAGGCCGGGCGCGACCTCGCGCCAGATGCGGGTGGCGCTGAAGGTGAGATTTTCGAACGGCGACCATGTCGCACCCAGGCTCCAGTCCGCCAGCGTCCCGAAATCGGAGAGGTAGTCGAAGCCCGCCTGCGCATTGAGCGACAGGCCGCCCATGGCGTCCCACGCGCCGGTGCGGGTGCTGGCAACGGGAATGGCGAGGTTGACCCCGCCGGAGAGATTGCCCCGCGTCAGCGATGTGTCCTGGGCGGTGCGCGTGTCGTTGCTCTCGATGCGGTCCCAGTCATAACCGAGGTCGAAGGTCGTGTTCACTTCGCCGGCGGGCAGTTCGAGGGGTGCGCCCCGGAGCGTGGCCAGCGAACTTGCCGACCACAGGCGCGATTCGGAGCGGTCCCGTCCGGCGTCGGGTAGGGCAGGGATCGCCGCATCGATCCCCAGCGCGCCGGTCGCGGCTATCGCCACCAGGGTATCGGTGTCCAGCCGCCGTTCGATCAGCGTGCGCGTGTCAGTGACGCCGGCGTCTGCGGTGGCGGTGAACTGGAAGGCACCCAGCGGCTTGTTGAAACTGCCCGAGGTCTGCAGCGCATCGCTGCGCTTGTCGCGCATCAGCGGGTCCCCCTCGTTGAAGACACGGAAGGCGCTGCTGCCGTCAGGGGCGACCAGGGTGACGGTGTCGAGGCCGGACAGGCTTCGCTCGAGATTCCGGCTGGCCGTTAGGTTTCCGCTCACCGAACTGCCCGATTCGATAAAGGCCCGGGCATAGCTCAATTCGCCCTGATAGCTTTCGATCCGTCCGATCAGGCTGCGATACGCGAGCGGATTGGCGTCGGTCGCAACGTCGCTGAGACCCCCCGCGACGGGCTGGAGGTCGCGCTCGTCCTCGGTAAGGATCGTTCGCTGCGCCGTCTCGAACTCGGCGTTGATGCGAGCGCCATCGCTGATGGTCAGGAAATTGACTTCCTGGTCCGTCCGACGGAATCCGCCGCGATCGGGCTGTTTGTAGTCGATTTCGATTTCGCGGCTGGCGTAATTGTCCTTGAGAATGATGTTCACCACCCGCTGATCCGCCGAATAGCCGAACCGCTGCGCCACTTCCTCGGGAAAAACCTCGACCTTTTCGATGGCTTCGGGAGGGTAGGAACGGAATTCGCGGAACGAGCCCACGCGCACACCATTCAAGAGAATGACCGGGCGGCCGCCTCCGCCCCGTCCGCGCGAACTGCCGGTCGCCGGAGCGAGTTGCTCGAGGACATCGGCAATCGAATCCGCGCCGAACGCCTTGATGTCCTGTGCGTTGTATTCGACGATCGGCGGCTGATCGACATCGAGCTGACCGCGCAAACGCTGCCCCTGGACGATGATGACATCGCCGGCGGTGGCCGGTGCGGACTCCTCGCTCGGATCGGGGCCCGCATCGGGCAGTTGCGGTACTTCCTGGGCGAGAACGGCTTGCGCGGCGATGAGCGCCAGAACGGAAGCGGTGGTAATGAAACGCAAGGATCATCCAGACTTCGTAGCGGTTTGAACGCGGGGACCTAGACAGATGCTTTGCCTGCACCCGCCGCACAAGCACCGTTGGGTATCGAATTGTCGCTGTCGCGCAGATGAAGGCCGCCAGGCGCAATTCGTTCCTCGCGTGCAAATCCTTCCCTTTTCCACACGCTCCCGCTATGGGCCGCGGCCAATCGATAAGAATTGCATGGAATAACGACTGAATGGCCAAGGAAGAACTACTCGAAATGCGCGGGCGCGTCGTCGAACTGCTGCCCAATGCGATGTTCCGTGTGGAGCTCGAGAACGGCCATGAGGTGCTCGGGCACACTGCCGGCAAGATGCGCAAAAACCGCATCCGCGTGCTGACCGGGGACGAGGTGCTGTGCGAGCTCACCCCCTACGATCTCACCAAGGCGCGCATCACCTACCGCTTCATGCCCGGACGCGGCGGCCCCGGTCCGCAATAAGCCGCGCGTGGGCCAGCCCACACTCATCCTCGCATCGGCCAGTCCCCGGCGCCGCGACCTGCTCGCGCGGCTGGGCGTGGTTCCCGATGCTGTGGTGTCCACCGACATCGACGAGACACCGCACAAGGCGGAGCTTCCGCGCGACTACGCACAGCGGATGGCGCGCGAAAAGGCGCTGGTGATCGAGGCGCAAGGATGCGTGCTGGCGGGAGATACGGTGGTCGCCGCGGGTCGCCGCATCCTGCCCAAGGCCGGGGATGAGGCAACCGCTCGCCGCTGCCTCGAATTGCTTTCGGGCCGCCGTCATCGGGTGCTTTCGGCAGTGGCCCTACGCCTTCCCGATGGCGCCCTGCGCCAGCGGACGAGCGAAACGATGGTTATGTTCAAACGACTCTGCGCCGAGGAGATCGAGGCTTATATCGCCAGCGGAGAGTGGGAGGGAAAGGCCGGAGGCTATGCGATCCAGGGCAAGGCGGAGGGCCTGATCCGCCGGATCGACGGAAGCCATTCGGGTGTCATCGGCCTGCCGCTGTTCGAAACGCGCGCGCTGCTCAAATCGGCGGGGTTCATGCTTGCCTGAGTGGCTCGTCGAACGCGGGATCGGAGAGGACCGGGCGATCCTGGTCGAAAACGATATGGTGCTGGCCGCCAAGATTCGCTGGCCGGGCGACCTCTTCGCTGGCGAGAGAATCGAGGCCCGGCTCACCGCCAAGGCCGGCGCGCGTGGAACGGCTACCCTCTCCGATGGGCGCGAGGTGCTGGTCGATCGCTTGCCACGGAATGCGGGTGAAGGAGCGACGATCCCGCTCCTTGTTACTCGCGCCGCGATCGCCGAACGGGGACGGCTCAAGATGCCCGCGGCGCGGCCTCCATCGGAAGCGGCGCCGGTCGAGGATGTTTTTGCAGGCGGCAGGCATGTCCGTCGCTTTCCTTCCGGTTCGTGGGAAGACATCTGGCACGCCGCCGCCCAAGGGGAGATAGAATCCGCGGGGGGATCGCTGCAGTTCTCAGTGACACCAGCAATGACGCTGATCGATATCGACGGCGATTTGCCCCCCCACCAGCTGGCGGTAGGCGCCATCCCCCAGATCGCGCGCTGGGTGAGGCGCTTCGACCTGGGCGGCTCGATCGGGATCGACTTTCCCACTCTTCCCGACAGGAAGGACCGCAAGGCCGTAGACGAGTTGCTCGATGAAGCGCTGGCAGGCTGGCCGCACGAGCGCACCGCGATGAACGGCTTCGGTTTCGTCCAGCTCGTCGCACGGCTCGAAGGCCCATCGCTTCTTCACCGCTTGACGAATTCGAGACTCGGTGCGGCCGCGCGAATGGCGTTGCGCCGCGCCGAGATGGTCGAAGGCGCGGGCGTGACGCAGCTGACGATCCATCCCGTGCTTAAACCCAGGCTCGCGTCCGAATGGCTCGCCGAACTCGAGCGGCGGACGGGTCGACCTCTACGCGTCGCCACCGATCCGGGCCTTGCCATAGAGGCCGCCGCTGCCCAGATCGTCCCCCATGAGTAAAAGCGCCAAACCCTGCCCGATCTGCAGAAAGCCGCGTCAGGCCGAGCACGCGCCGTTTTGTTCGCAGCGATGCCGGGATCGCGACCTCTCCCAATGGCTGGGTGACGGCTATGCGGTACCCGGCCGCCCGGCCCTGCCGGAGGAAATCGCACAGGAAGTCACGCGTGAGGAAGACGGTTGAATTCTTGCCCTTGCCAAGCGTCGCGCCCTTCGCCATAGGCGGCGTCCCATGCCTCGCCGGCCCACAAAGCCGCCGCAAGAGTGCATGCCTCGGTAGCTCAG
>JBBSMH010000011.1:0-15062 GCA_038233275.1 Sphingomonadales bacterium
ACGGCGGCATCCACTTCGAACATGTACGGCGCAAGCCCCTGAACGCCGACCACCGCATAAGTGCGATCGCGAGGTGCAAGGTCCTGTCGCACGCCGGTCTGCAAGTCGAACCAGGGACCGATCGCTCGGCTATAAAGGGCTTGCACTTCGGCACTTTCGATCTTCTCGCCGAAGCTTCCTTCGCCCTCGGATTTGAACCAGAATTTGTTGATGTCGCCGCCGTAGTAACCCTGGACGTCCCAGAGATACCCGTCCCTGCCGTCGCGAAGGCGGTACTCCGCGCGATCGACCATGAACCAGAGGAAGTTCTGTCCGCCCTGCTCTTCGCGAAGCTGATCTCGTGCGCCCCGCATGGCCTCAGCGCCCCAGATCGCGTCTGCCGCGCGCGCCGGCCCCGTGCCGGCGGCGGGTGGAGGCGGCGCATCGGGGATCGGCATCGCGGAGTGGTCCATCGCGCCCATATCCATCTGGCTATGGTCCATCTGACTATGATCCATGGCCTCCATCGCGCGGTGTTCCATTGGCGTGTGCTGGCCTGTTGGCACGACATTGCCGCTTGCCGTAACCTCGGGGGTGCCTTCCATGGCGCCGTGGTCCATCGTTCCATGGTCCATGTTTTTCATGGCATCGTTGTCGCTCGCGCCTTCCTCCTTGCTCGGATGGTCTGCGGTCTCGTCTGACCCAACGTCCTTTTTGGCTTCGTCCGGTTGCGGAGCGGGCTGTGCGGGCATGGTATGACCCGCATGCTGCGCCAAAGCCGGGGTGGCCGAGCCGAGCAGCAACAGGGCGATCCGCGTCTTCATGCGCCTGCTCCCGGCTGTGCCACCGTGACGATCTGAAACATCCCCATGTGCATGTGGACCAGCAGATGGCAGTGAAACGCCCAGTCGCCTGCCTCGTCTGCGGTCAGATCGAAGGTGGCGCTGCCGCCGGGCTGGACGATCACCGTGTGCTTTTGCGGCTGGCGATCGGCTGCTGCTCCGTTGACCAATTCGAAGAAATGGCCGTGCAGATGGATCGGGTGCGCCATCATCGTGTCGTTGACCAGCTTCACCCGGACCCGCTCGTTATAAGCGAAGCGAATGGGTTCGTCGCTGACGGCGGAGAACTTCTTGCCGTCGAACGACCACATGTAGCGCTCCATATTGCCGGTGAGATGGATTTCCATCTTTCGCGACGGCCTACGCAGATCGTCGTTTTGCTCGAGCGCGACCAGATCGTCGTAGGTCAGCACCTTGTGCGGAACCTTGTCGAGGCCGATGCCGGGATCGCCCATCCGGTCCACCGGGTTCATCGACACCATGTCGATGCCTGGTCCAACCTTGACGTCGGGCGGAAGCAGCGAGGTGTCGCGCATATTCATTCCGCCCATGTCCATCGCGCCCATCCCCTCGGGCGCGGCCGTTTTCGCGGGATTTGCTTTCGAGGCGCCCTCGTGGTCCATCGCCCCATGATCCATGCCCGCCATGTCGCCGCCTCCGCCATGATCCATCCCGCTCATGCCCATGGCGGCCATGGTGAGAAGCGGAGGGTCGCGCAGCGCAGGGACAGCGGCGCGCGCGCCGGGGCGGCTGGCGAGTGTAGCCACTGCCATGCCCGAACGATCCATCGATTCCGCGACGATCGTATGCGCTTCGCCAGTGGTTTCGACGAGAAGGTCGTAGGTTTCGGCGGTCCCGATCTGAAACTCCTCGACCTCCACCGGTTTGACATTCTGTCCATCCGCCGCGACGACCCAGAACTTCACGCCGGGAATGCGGACATTGAAAAAGGTCATCGCGCTGCCATTGATCACGCGTAGCCTCACGCGTTCGCCGCGGTTGAAGAGAAATTCGAGCCCTTCTTCCGGCCCGTGCCCGTTGGCGAGGTAGGTGTAGGTCGCGCCGGTGACATCCAGGATGTCGGTCGGCATCATCCGCATTTCGGCCCACATCCGCCGCTCTTCGCCGCTCAGCCGATAATCGTCGGTCCAGGTCCGCTGCTGGTAATTGAAATAGCCTTCGCCCTTCTTGAGCTTCTCCATGATCGTATGGGGATGCATAGGCGTGAACTCGCTCAGCAAGAGCACGTAGTCGCGATCGGCCTGGACAGGGTCTGCACCCGCGGGTTCGACGATGATCGGTCCGTAGTGCCCGGCCTGTTCCTGAAGGTCGGAATGGCTGTGCCACCAATATGTGCCTGACTGCCGCAAGGCTGGGAGATCATAGGTGAATGTCTGACCAGGTTTGATTCCGGGGAAACTGACCCCGGGCACACCGTCGAACTGGAACGGCACCAGCAGACCATGCCAGTGGATCGAGCTATCCGTATCCAGCGTGTTGGTGACATTGAGGCGCACGCCCTGACCTTCGCGCAACCGCACGAGCGGGCCAGGTACGCTTCCGTTTACCGCGATTGCGTGCCCCCGGCGACCCTGTACCAAGCGCGGGCCTTCGCCGATGGTGAGATCGATACTGCTGCCGGAAACCTCGTCGAAGCCTTGGCGGATCAGGCCGCCGTTCAAGCTGGCACCGCGGGCCCAGGCCGGTGTCATGGCAGTCAGGCCCAGAAGACCGGCCGCGCCGGCTCCCGTAGCGAGAAAATGGCGTCGATTGATCGTTTGCATTTGAAGGTCCTGAAAGTGTTACTCTTCCCCTTTACGCGCTAGGCACGTCGTCCCCTCATTCGAATCCGAGTTTTTTCCTGAGAGACTTGCGAGCGCGGTAAATCCGGGTTTCGATCGCCTTCTCCGTTACGCCAAGCAACTCTGCTGCCTCGCTTTGGCTTCGTCCGTCTAGTGTTACGAGGACCAGAGCTTCCTGCAGGCGCACGGGAAGTTTTTGAATCTCGGTATAGGTCCGTTGGAGTGTCTGTCTGTCCGCTGCCTCGATCTCGGGCGATGGAGAAGCGTTTTGCGCGAAATCGGCCCGATGATCGACCCCATAACCCAAGAACCCCGCGGCTTTTCGCCGACGGAGCCGGTCGCGGCACTTGTTCAAGGTGATGGTAGTGAGGATCGGGAGGGCAGGTCGCGCAGAGTCCAGTCGAGAACGGGCAATCCAGGCCGATGCGAGAGCATTTTGTACGGCGTCCTCGGCCTCCGTCTTCGAACCAAGCATTCGTAGAGCGGTCGCGAGAAGCCGCGGCACCAGGGGTTTTACAAGCTGCGTGAAAGCCAGGCGGTCTCCCGCGATGACCTTTTCGACCAGCTGCTGTTCGTCGATGTTCAGCTGCCCCGGCACCGCCACATCAGTCCGGCGGGGATCCGGTCAGTGATCGCGCGACTTGCTGGTCGAACTGTCGTTGCTGGTTTTCATCGAGGATGTCCCGCATCGCGAAGGCATGGCGCACCGTTGCCTTCTGCAGTTCGCCCATGCTGGCATGAACCTGGTCGATCGCCGTTCTGACCTCTGGTCCATATTCGTGTTCGTTATCCATGGCCGCCGCGAGCCCGGCATTTGCGCGCCGCACCGCCAGTTCCAGCTGCGCGTTTTCGATGGCAAAGCGCTGCTCCAGCAGGTCGAGTCGGTTTTCCTGGTCAGAGCTGAGGTTGAGTTGGTCATGGACGAAGTCATGCAGGCCTTGGGGCTCCGGCGCGCCGAACCACCTGTCGGCCGCGAGCGCACCCAGAGAACCTGCCAAGGCGGCCAGAAGAATGGCGGCCACGATCTGATATCCCGAGAACTTCATCCAGTGACGTGCAGCAGAGCGGCCGGAGACAATCTAGCGTCATTGGACAGCGAATAGGTCGGATTCTGGGCGTAAACAGGTGCCTGAATGGTAGTGGCGCCAGCGCCGAGTCCGACAGCGGATAGACCAAAGAAAAGCGCCATACGCACTTTCCTTTCCCGTTTACCAGCCATGTCTCCGGCGCGTTCCCACACCGATTCCATGAAGCCTTCGGGCATGTCAGGCGCGGGTTCGCGCGCAAGAGCCGCCAATAAGGGCTCCAATGGATGTCTATCTGGCATCGGTCATCCTCCGGACTCGTTTCACAGTTGATATACGTGCGGTCCGTCCTTGCCCCTCAAAAAAATTGCGGCAAAAATTATTTGAGGGATGACCGCTGCCTCTGCGTATTTCCTTTCATACGTCCCGATTTTTCCTTGCGAAGGCCTGCACGAAATAAATGAAACCACTAGGATTTTTGACGCTCGTGTGCGCGGCGCATCTTTCAGTCAGCCCATCCGCCGCCGGCGCGTAGTTCTTTGCGTAGCCCTCCCTCCCTCGTCGTGAAAGCATCGCCGTTATGAATCCAGTACAACTGGTCATGGTTCATTTTCCGGGCTCGGACTTCCCGATTGCGGGTGTCGACGATCACCGGTTCGATCGCGGTATTTGCTGCGAGCAAGCCTAGGGAATAAATTGTCACAAATGACTAGAATAGATGGTTTCAAATCGGCAGCCGTGGGTCTCCTGTCGGCCTGCCTGCTCACTTTGACCGTGTCAGGGGTGCCTGTTTACGCGCACGGAGACGAGCAGCATGGCGAAACCGCCAGTGCCGCCGCTCCCGCGGAAGGCTCGCCCGGCCTTGACCAGGCCATGAACGGCCATGACGAGACCATGGTCGGACACGACGAGGCCATGGACGGCAACGAAAAAGCCAGCGAAAGCAGCAGCGGGTTCGTCGGATTGCTCAAGAAACTGCACCCCGCCACCGTCCATTTTCCCATCGCCCTGTTCTTGATGGCGGCGCTGACCGAGCTCTTCATTATGTCCCGCCGCACGTCTGGTCTCGAACCAGCGGTTCGGGTCATGATTTATGGCGGCGCGGCAGGCGCGGTCGTCGCGGCCCTGTTCGGGTGGATCCATACCGGGCTCTGGTTTGGCGGCGACACATCAATGCAGATCCATCGCTGGAGCGGCACGCTGCTGGCAATCTTAGGACTCGTTCTCGCCGCAGCGGCGCACGCAAGAAGCGAAAGCCGGTCGGCCCTGCGT
Source organism: Sphingomonadales bacterium (assembly GCA_038233275.1). Classification (GTDB taxonomy): domain Bacteria; phylum Pseudomonadota; class Alphaproteobacteria; order Sphingomonadales; family Sphingomonadaceae; genus Qipengyuania. Next base: position 4,921 of record JBBSMH010000011.1, read on the forward strand.
GCCCTTCTGTTTCTGATTGCGACGACGGTTCTCGTGCAGGGATTTCTCGGCGGGGAACTTGCTCACGGACCCAACCATCTTGGAATGTAAGGACCTCACGATGCAAAATTTAAAAGCCAATCATTTGCGCACAGGCCTTCTCGCGGCGACGGCACTCCTGGCTCTTACTGGGTGCGATCAGCAAGCTGAAACGCAAACACCCGAGACAGCGCCTGAAGCGGCACAAATAACGCCGTTGGCACCTGCCCAGGAAAATATGCGAGAAGAGATCGCGGTACCTGTTGAAGTTGGGACCGCTTCAAATCCGGCTGGAGATATGGGCACAACTGCGCAGACCCAGGTCCGTCCTGCCGCCGATCGCAAAGCAAAGGCGGTCGTGACCAAGCCGTCCTCGTCGGTGCCGATGCCCGCGAAGACGGCCGAACCCGTTACCGCTCCGCCGCCCGCGGACCCGCATGCTGGCCATGACATGCAGAGCATGTCCGATTTCTCCCGGAGTCGCCCACGCCTGTAAGCCAAACGCTAGGTCCCCTTTTTCGGAACGATTCATCTCAGCCATCCATTCTAGGTTCATCTCGCGCAGTTCGCGCACTAACATAAGGAGAAATGCAATGGCTGAAATTCCGGTGGATAGGAAATCCGGGGTCCCCGGGTGGGTATGGGTGCTGTTGGCCCTGTTCGTGTTGGCGCTGCTCGCTTGGTGGATCCTCGACGATGACGATGGCGACGTGGTCGAATATACCGGCAACGATGTCGTCGCCGAGCAGTCGGTCGACACGATGGCGGCAGGCTCTGCCGCCGGAGCGTTGATGATCGGCGAAGCCGTCGACCTCGACAACGTGCGGGTGACTTCGCTTGTGGGTGACATGGCCTTCAATGCCGATGTCAACGGCCAGAACATGCTGGTCCTGTTCAATCAGGAGCCCACGCCGGGCGATGCGACCGAAGGCGAATACGACATTAATCCGGGCTCGATCATCAACATGACCGGCACGGTGCGCTCGGCCGCCGATGGCGTGCCCGCGAATGTCACCGCCCAGATTCCCGCAGGCACCGAGAAATACATCTTCGCAGACACGATCAAAATGGTGAACTGACGCGGTGCGCCGACGACCGGCGCCCACAGAGTTTCACCCCCCAATCCAAGGAGACAACTTATGCGACATGACACACGATACGACGATCTCGACCAGCTCGACAATTACGAGCTCGAGAACGAATCGCAGGATATCCGCGGCTGCCCGCTGGTAAATCCACAAGGCCAGAAATTCGGCGTTATCAAGGATCTGCTGGTCGACACGGAGAACAACCGCGTTGCCGCAATCGAGCTCGAAGACGGACGCCGCTGCGCGGTCGAACCGCTCGAAATCCACGAGGATGTCGTCGTCTATGGCGAAGCGGCCGAACGGCACGCGGCCACCGGCGGCAAGGCGGTTTCGGAAGAGCGCATACCGATCGTCGAGGAGCAGGTCGTTATCGGCAAGCGCGTTCGCGAGGACGGCGATCACATCACCGTCCGATCGAAGGTGGTGAAGGACACGGTCGCCGAAGACGTGGCCGTTCGCGACGAGACGGTCAGCGCCTCGCGCAATCCTGTCAATCGCGAGGTCTCGGGCAAGGCAGCCGCGGCCATGTTCGACGAGGCAGGTAAGACCGTCTCGATGACCGAACGCGACGAGGAGGTGGTGGTCGGCAAGAAGGCGGTGGTGACCGACGAGGTGGTTCTGAAGAAGACCGCCGACACCGATGTCGAGCACGTGGAAGAAACCGTGCGCAAGACCAAGGTCGATGTCGACGAGGACACGCGCCGCACCTGAGCTTGCGGCAACGCGACCCGAAGGGGTCGGCTGCCGTGTGCGGTCGGCCCCTTCGCTCGTTTCGGCTTTACAGGAGGATTCGCGATGAGTGATGATCACAAGGCAAACCCGCCAAAGGGCAGCGCGGATATCGTGCAGCGAGAGGCCATCCCGATCGTCGAGGAGCGGGTCGATATTGGCAGCCGAACGACCGAAGGAAAGACCGTCAGCGTCACGTTGCGTCCGGTCAGCGAGACGATCGAAATAGACGAACCCGTACTTCGCGAGGCGGTGTCGGTCGAACGCGTACCGATCGGGCAAGTCATCGACGAGGCGCCGCCGATCCGTGAAGAGGGCGATCTCACCGTCGTTCCCGTGGTCGAGGAACGGATTACCGTTCTGCGCGAACTGGTCCTAACCGAGGAAATCCTTCTGCGCCGAACGCGCGAGACGCGGCGGCACCGCGAAACGGCCACGCTGCGGCGGACTGAGGCGGAGATTGCGACTGCCGACGATTGACCTCCCTCCCCGTGCGGGAATGCGAATTCCCGACAGCGCGGGCAAGCTGGTCGTGCTGGAGGGCGTCTACTCGATGCTCGACGATGTTGCCCCGCTCGCCGAGGTGGTGCGGGTTGCCAAGGCCAACGGCGCGATGGTGCTGGTCGACGTGCGGGTGGACGCTAGCGGCCAATCCTGCCAGATAATTGGCAGAATTCCGCGGTTTTTGCAACCGTTAGCGAATATTGAGAAACAGGAAAATGGTGCCCAGAAGAGGATTGGCCGCTGGGGACCTAAAAGTGACGGATTTCTGCGGTTTCCCGTAAGTGCTTCAGGGCCGCTTGTGCCTTGTTTTTGTACCGTCTGCAAGGGCAGCGGAGGCAATATGAGTCCTCCTTCGGGACCCGCATGGACAGAAACATCTGAGGCGGCTGCGGAGGGTTATATCGAAGGGTATGTGACGGGCTGGGGGAGCTTCGCAACGTCAAGATGAAATCGTTTGCTGTCCGGCAGCTATTTGTTTTTTTGCACCAAAAGCTGCCCTTCGGCTAGCGACCCAATATCGGACCCAAACGAGCCTGTGATAGGTTCCGAGAACCAGACGCTCGCTCGCCGTCCATATGGCACTCTGCCGCTGTTTATGCGGCTACCATAAGCATGTACCAGATCATGCCGACGATCGCGCTGGCAGCAAGCACCTTGAGCAGTCCAGCATGGAAGCGCAGCATGGCGATCCCCACTCGGCACGAAATGTCGGTTTTCGGAAAGCCGGATCGCGTAGCCTAATCAAGATATGAGGGCGCGAAGCATCCTGCGATGCCCACCTGAACGAACGGCAGATTTCAGGATCGCGCCGAGATCGCCGGGATGTCCGAAATTGGGCGCAAAGCGGACGTTATCACGGCAGATCGACGACAATTTGCCAATGATTTGAGTGCCCATCTTTGTCGCCCATGGGGCACCACCACTTCCAGTAGGAACATCCCAAGGTTCCGGCGGAAGGGCCGTTCGGCTGGTCGCGAGTTTGGGTCCTATTTGGGGCACCTTGGGGAGGAAGCTGGGCTTCCCCCCGCCAGAACACTTGGAACAAGGCTAAGCAGCCCCGCTAAGGTTTGTGACCTCGGACCGTTAGATTTATGCCGCGCCCGCCAGCGCTCTGGACTAATGAGAAGGGTTCCCCGGATAACAGATCAATTCCACAGACGACGTTTAGCGCTAGAAGCGCGAATTGTTGCTCGCACCTCCTTCGGTGAGTTCGAGTCCCATCAGACGGGTTGTGATTGTTTTTTACAGCTATTCGAAGCCTACGCATTGGGCGAAAAAGCAAGCATCAAATCGGCTAGACGAGGTGCCAATTCCAAGTTCATCGTTTGCGTTCGCCTACGCCGCAAAGTCGCCCGTGCTGGGAAAGTCCTTGGGCACATTCTCGTAGCCGACTAATTTCAAAAATTATCGATGCGTTTGCGGGTCACTGCCTCGACGCACGCGGCGGTCTCGCACGACGCACGCTCCTTAAGAAATGCTCGCTGATCGCTGAGTATCTTCTTGCTACCGTCGCCTCGGGCTCTCGCTTTTCGAAACAGAGCGGTCGTTTCCCGGTCTAAAGCTGCTAAAGCTGGATCCGAGCAAATTAGAAGTTCATCTTGCGCTGTCGCTTTCACGCAGTCGAAGCTCGGTGATAGATTAGGCGCAGGAGAGGCGGCGAAAGAAGTGCCGGGAGCATTAGTAGCCGATTCACTCTCCGAGCTTCTCACCCCTAAGCCTAAAGGAGTCCCCGAGATCATTCGGCATGAGGCTAATTCAAGAGCTTCTCGGGCGCACATCCTGAGGCTCAGCCGCCGCTGCTCCTTGGCGGTCGGATCGCCCAACGCGAGCGCGGTCCACCCGTGCGCCACCTCATGGAACACGATGGCGACAATCAGGCAAGGGATGAGGATCGCGGCAAGGATCAGGGTTTCGCTCATGCGCCGGTATGTAGGGAGTGCCGTTGGTCCGCGCCACCGTTGGAGGAAGCCGTAACGATCGTCACGAACGCGTCACATGGACGCGGCAATCCCCCCGAACAAGCGGCCCGAACAAGGGGTTTTTGCCGGGGATGGACGTGGTCAACATCTTCCTCACAGATCGAATGGCCGAGGCGCTCGACGATTTCGTCCACGCCGAGAAGCGGTTCGTCTTCGATCGTCTCGACGCCGCTGGCCCGAGGCGGCTGGTCGAAGGTCCGGTGTGGGCGTTCGTCGATTGGGTGATGGAAGACCTCGCGGGCCTAGAGATGTGCCGCCGGCTGCGCGCCGACCCGCGCATGCGCGACGCGCACATCACAATGGTGCTGGAGGAAGATGACATCGAGGACCGCCGCCGCGCGCTGCGCGCAGGGGCGGACGACTACATAGTCGGCCCGCTCGACCGAACCACCGTGCTCGACCGGGTGCTCGCGCTGCAATCGCAGCAGCGCGGCCGCAGCTCCGCTTCGCTAATCGAACTGGGCGAGCTTACGATCGACATGGCCGCGCTCCAGGCGCGCTGGGCGGGCCGACCGATTGCACTGCGGCCGAACGAGTTCCGCCTGCTGCGCTTCCTCGCCGAGAATCCCAATCGCGTGCTCGCCCGCGCCGAGCTCATTGCCGGCCTCGGCAAGCAGGAACCGCCGATCGACGAGCGCACGGTCGACGTGTGGATCGGACGCCTGCGCCGCGCGCTCAAGACCGCGGGCGCGGGCAACCCGCTGCGCACCGTCCGCTCGCTCGGCTACATCTTCGACGCCCCCTGAGCACCGGGCGCCCCGCTCATCACGAGCGACACGCCTGGCACCCGTCAGAACTCGGACGAAAGCGAGAGCGCGAAGCTGCGCCCGACGTCGTAACTGTTGACCTCGATCCGGTTGATGCCGTTCGACTGGTATTCGAAGTGCCCGCGGCCGAAGATGTTGCGCGCCTCGACCTTGAGCTCGAGCTCCGCGCCGGCAAGCTCAAATCCCTGCCGCGCAACGATGTCGAAGCGCAGGCCCGGGTCTTCGACGATGTCGGGCAATCCGCTTGTCCCCCGGCTCGTTACTCGCTCGCTGGCGTAAGACAGCAGGAACGTCAGTTGCTGCAGCCGGTCGGTGTCCTCGAGGCCGAGCTGGAAGTTGACGAGGTGGTCGGACTGGCCGGTCAGCGGCACCCCGTCGATGAAAAAGTCGGTTGCCGGGCGCGGCCCGCTGGGGAACACGCTGGTCGTATCGCCCGTGCCGACTTTGATCTCGGACTGGGTCCAGGTGTAGTTAGCCACCGTCACCAGTCGCTTATTTTCGAACCAGCCGCCCCAGTCGATCAGATCGCGGTTCCACTGGAGGTCGAGCTCGGCGCCGTAGAGCGTCGCGCTGGGCGCGTTGGCGAAGTTGGTGATCTGGTCGTTGTCGGAAAAGCTCGAGTAGGCTTCGATCGGCCGCTCGATGTCCTTGTAGAAGCCGGCGAGCGAGGCGCGGCTGTTGCGGCGGAAGTAGTACTCGGCGCGCGCCTCGAAGTTGGTCAGCTCGCTGTCGACCAGGAACGGGTTGCCGTTGAACTGGCGATTGGTCTCCGGATCGTAGAACGTCTGGAAGACCAGCTCGCGGAACTGGGGCCGGGCGATCGTGCGCGAGGCGCTGGCGCGCAGCTGCAACGCGTCGGTCGCTTCCCAGGTCAGGGTCGCGGCCGGCAGCAGGTAGTCGTTGGCGAGCAAGGTGGATGCGGCCGAGTTCAGCAGCGTGTTGAACAGCTCAACCGGTGTGACCGATTGCACTGCGTCCTCGTAGCGCACGCCGATATCGAGCGTGACCGTGCCTATCGGCGCGACCAACGCCTGGAGGTAGCCGGCGTTGATTTCCAGCGCGGCGCGGAACGCCGGGTTGGATTGGGTCGTCTCGATCAGGCCGATGTCGTAGAAGTCGATCACCGCGTCGCCCAGCAGGTAGTCGGGCCGGAAGGCTCCGACCCCGCTCGGGAAGCTCGACGGCGCGTCGAGGAAGAATTCGCGCCGCTCGGAATAACGGTCGGTATCGGTGTAGGCGTAGCCCGCGGTCAGCCGCAGCCAGCCTGACACCGGGTAGCTGGCGTCGATCCCGCCGTACCAGAGCTTCTCCGTTAGGTCGGAAAAGACCACCGCGGCGTTGCCGCGCTGGCGGTCGAGCACGTTGACGAAGACGTTGCCGGTGGGATCGTTGGGATTGTTGGTGCGGACGTATTCGAACGAGTACTCGTAAGGCGCCTCACGGTCGGTCTGCGCATAGCCCCCCCGCAAGTCGAGCCCCAGGTCGCCGAACTCCAGTTCCGCAACCACCTGGGTGTCGATCAACTGACGCTCGTACCAGCCGGTGTCCTGGATCTGCTTGGAAAAGCCGCTCTGGAAGTCCTCGCCCTGCGAGAGCTGCGACTGCTTGACCGTGTCGCGGATGTAGAGGTTGGTCCAGCGAATCCGATGCTCACCAAGCTCGAGGCCGAACCCGAGCAGCCCGTTCACCAGGATCCGGTTGTCGGTTACGACATCGCGGAAGTCGGTATCGAGGTCGAGCGCGGCGTTGATCGCCGTCTGCGAGGTGATGAAGCGATTACGCCACTTGTTGCTGATCGAAGCGGTGGCGATCACGCCGAGCCGCGCTGCCCCCACATCGAAAGCGGTGCCGCCGGTAATGCTGCCGGAGAAGTTCGCCGGCAGATCGTCGACCTTCTGGATCAAAACTAGATTGGGGTTGCCGAGCTGCTGCGCGATCGCCTGTTGCTCGTCGAGGGTTAGGTCGGACAATCGTTCGCCACTGCCGAAGAAGGCCTGGAGCGCCGGCGGGGGATCGCGCGTGCCGTCGTCGAAGCCAAAATCGTCGTAGTCCGAACCGTAGTAGTCGAGACCGTTCTGGAAGGTCGTCTCGCTGTCGCCGCTGACCCCGAGGCTGAGCTTGAGGAAGCTTTCCTCGGGCACTGCGCGGGTGGTCAGGTTGATCACCCCGCCGCCGAATTCGCCGGGGAAGTTCGCCGAATAGGTCTTTTGCACCAGGCTCGAGGCGATGACGTTGGTCGGAAAGATGTCGAGCGGAACCACGCGGCTGAGCGGCTGCGGGCTCGGCAGCGGCAACCCGTTGAGCAGCGCGAGCGAGTAGCGGTCGCCGAGGCCACGGATGAAGACGAAGCCGTTGCCCTGCACCGAAAGCCCGGTGACCCGGCCGAGCGCGCCGGCGATGTCGCCTTCGCCGGTGCGGGCGATCTGCTCGGTGCCGAGGACCGAGACCACCTGGGTCGAGCTGCGGGTCACGTCGCGGGTGCGGCGGCCGGTGACGATGATCTCACCCCCTCCGCCCGGAATCGAAATCTCGGGCTGCTCGGGCTCCTCTTCGGCGGGGGCGCTTTGTTCCACCGGCGCGGAATCCGCCTGCTCGTCCTGCGCCCAGGCCGCAGCCGGAAAGGTGAGCGCGGTGGTCAGCAGGAGCAGCCCTGTCAGCCGCTTGCCTTTCGCCATGTCGATGTCCCTCATCTGTCAATGCGCAAAGGGAGGCGCTCGCCCGTCGCGAAGCGCCTCCCTGCGATTTCGTCCGCTCACTTGAAGACCGGGAGCGTGGTGCAGGCGCCGGTGTTCGCACCGAACGCCGCCGCCGCCGAGTTGCAGGTCCAGCCGGTGTACCAGGTGTCGGCGCTGTTCTTGACCGCGCCGACGTAATCGACGGCCTCGAAGAAAGCGGACAGGCTGGTCGCGCTAAACGGCGGCACGCCCGCCTCGTTGGCGCCGTTGATGTAAGTCATCGTGAGCGTGTTGGTGAACGGCGAGCGGTTGTTAGTCCCGGCTTCGAACACCGCGCGGGCCTGCGCTTCCGAAACGCCGCCGCTGCCGGCGCGGAAGGGCGTGGCGCAGTCGAGCGCGACCGAATTGAATACCGGCGGCCCCTTCTCGTCGAGCGCCGCGTTCGGCCCGCGGATGGTCTCCGCATCGTCGATCCGCAAGCACGCGGTCCCGGCGGCCGATACGATCACCGAGTTGACGATCGCGTAGTCGGTGCCCCCGCGCAGGCGGACCACCGCAGAGCCGGACGCTGCGCGGTGGATGAACGTGGCGTTGGATATCTGGGTGTTCTGGCGCGGCGTACTTTCGATCAGCGCGTTGGTCGAATCCGCCTCGATGATCGCGTCGCCCGCGCTCTGGCGCTGGACGGCGATGACGTACTGCATGTTCGCCTTGACCCCAGTGTCGGTGTCGAGGCTGTCGTCCTCCGCACCGACCACGATGAGGTTCTTGATGTTCACGAACCCGCCGAAGAATTCGACCCCGTCGTCCGAGCTGTTGTAGCTCATGATATGGCTGAGGACGGTGCCGGTGCCGGTGCCGCCGGTCGTCAGCGACTGCAGTTCGTTGTCGCCCGAGAGGACGAAGCCCGAGTAGCGGATCTGCACGAAACGCATCGTGCCCGAGTTGTCGCCCGGGGTCGCGCCGCCGAACAGCGCCGGCTGCGCCGCGCCTTCGACCTGGCGTTCGCAGTTGACTGAGCCGGGGGCCGCGCCGGGGGCGATGCAGTCGGTCACCGGCGCGCGCCCGGCCAATACCACCCCGCCCCACTGACCCGAGGAATTTTCGTTGTTGAGCCCCTGGACGTTGTCACGGCTGGTGAAGATAATCGGCCGCGCCGCCGTTCCCACCGCGTTGATGCGGTTGCCGCGGTTGACCATCAGGAAGGACGAGCCGCTCGCGTAGACGATGGCGCCCGGTTCGATCGTCAGCACGACGTTGGTGTCGCTCGCGCCGTCCGAGCCGTCGGGAGACGGTCCACCGTCGGTGCCGACGTCCACGCGGCCATTCATGCGGTAGAGCAAGCCCGGTATGTAGCGCAGGGTCGAGCTGGCGGTGAAGCGCGCGGGCAGGCGGCACACGCGGTACTCGCCGGTCGGGCCGGTGACGGTCCCTTCATCGGTCAGCCCGGCGGTGTCGGAAATGGTCGGGCAGCCCGAGGCGGGGGTGACGAGCGAGCTGGTCGGGGTCGGGCTCGGCGTGGGTGTGGGCGCAGGTGTGGGATTGTTGATGATCACGTTGCCGCCGGTGCCGGGCGAGGCGATCTCTTCTCCGCCGCAGCCGGCAAGCGCCAGGGCGCTGCAACCGAGAACGAGCGATCTGTAAAAATTGGTCACGGCTAACGGGCCCCCTCAACCTTGAGAATCACAAGACGCGAATTCGAAATCCGCAACTCGCGAGCTAGGCCCGCCGCATGACAGTTTCTTTACAGGTTCCTTTTTTAGTTCAGTGACTTCCGTGCGACCGTCGCACGACAAACATGACAAGGATGCCGGTTTGGGTGCTGTCAGTCTAATCGCAACCTGTCTCCGATCGGCGCAGTTATTCCTGTCCCCGGCGTGGCTCAGGCCATGAGGTTTTGCCACTCGGCCAGGGCGGCCGAGCGGCGGATCTTGTAGGTCTCTCTGTCGATCAGATGGCGTTCGGAGTTGAAGTGGTTGTGAACGTTGGCGTGGACCGAGGCGAACTTCTGTAAGCTCTTCATCTGACGGAAGCGCAACATTGCCCGCTCTCGTCGTCGGAACGGCAGATGCGAATTCTCCGCCCTGTTGTTCAGCCAGCGACCCATCTCCCGGCGATCCACATTGCCCAGGTCACGCATCGCTGCCGGGTATGATCGCAGACCGTCGGTGACGATTTGCTCGGTCCGGCCATGCCGCTTGAGGGCCTTTTTCATGAACATCAGCGCTGCAGCTTTATCGCGCTTTTTCGTAATGTAGCTCTCGAGAATTTCACCTTCGTGATCGACCGCGCGCCACAGGTAGACCATCTTCCCGTTCAACTTGACGTACATCTCGTCAAGGTGCCAGCGCCAGTGCCGGAAGCCTTTCATCCGGCTCACCC
>JBBSMH010000012.1:0-15050 GCA_038233275.1 Sphingomonadales bacterium
CGCGCGGTGGCCGTTACGACAATTACTCGACCGTTCGCGACAACGAACGCATGCCGCCCACGAGCGAACCGGGCCGCGGTTGGGCACCAGTTCGCCGTACGCCGGATAGCAAGAGGTAAGGAGGCAAGAATGCCCAATTTTATCGTAAACACGAACGCGCAATCGAACGGCGACCACGAGGTCCACAACACGACGACCGGCTGCGATCACATGCCGAATGCCGAGAACCGGAAGAACCTTGGCTACCATACCTCTTGCAGCGGCGCAGTGACGGAAGCGAAGAAGACCTACTCCCAGTCGAATGGGTGTTACTACTGCTGTAACGCCTGCCACACTACCTAGCCGGGCAGCGTTTCACCGACGCAGCAGGCGCTATGCTGCACCGGTCGGGGAGCGGAACCAGACCTTCGACGAGCCGATACTGGCCGCGCGCCTCGAACGCGATTTGGCCCTCGTCGCGAAGCTGCTGCAACTCGCGGCTAAGCGTCATCGCCGGCGTTTCACCGCGAGAGCCCGTTTCGCGCACGATGTGCGGTAGTTCATGGTCAATCAGCTGCTGGCGGGTGAATTCGTCCGTTCCAAGCCGCTCGGCAAGTCGTCTAACGGCAATCTCGACCGCTTCGGACCAGTTTTCCCCCCGCCATGCCTTCCCCCGCCCCGCCGACATGCCATCATGCGCCAATGGGGAAGCGCAGGGAAGAACCGAAAGTGCGGATGGTTTGCGAGACTTGCGGCTCGGAAGACGTCTCACGCGATGCATGGGGCGACTGGGATGTCGAGGCGCAGGACTGGGTGCTGCGCACGGTGTTCGACCACGCGCATTGCCACGCCTGCGACGGCGAGACGAACATCGAGGAGCGGCCGCTCTAGCGTCCTAACACCAACTCCCCCGATACCCCCGCCATTCTTCCGCCAGCCCCTCGCCGACCAGCACGCCGCCGAGGCTCGTCCCGTCGCGGGTGACGGTGCGCAGGAGGCGGTCGTATTTGTCGCGGTCGCGGTCCACCGTCTCTAGCGTGAAGGCGCCCTGGTTGAGCAGCGCCTGCAGGCGCGCGGTCGCCGCCGCGCCGAGCTCGGCCTCGCGCGCGCAGCCGGGCCGCGACGTCTCGGGCGTGTTGATGTCGGCGATGCGGATTTTCTCGCCCTGGTACCAGAAGGTGTCGCCGTCGATCACGCAGTTGCCGCCCGCTGCGCCCAGCCCGTTGCACAGGCCGAAGCGCGCTGCCTCTCGGTCGCCCGCCCCGGCCACGGGCGGTTCGATCGCGACCGCGAACCCGGGCGGCGGCCCGTCCCACACGAGCACCGCGGTGAACGCCGCCAGCGGCGCGGCGAACAGCAGCGGCCCCAGCCCGCGCGCCGCTGCCAGCCAGCCGGACGAAGCCCGCGGCTGCTGCAGCCGCCGGAGTTCCAGCCGGCCCTTGTCATCCAGCCATTCGGTCGTCCGCATCCTGCGCCGCCAATCGAAACGCTCCACGCCCATGCCCGCGCCATAGGGCCGTGCCGGTTACCAGACGGTTGACCCGATGCATGGCAGCACGCTGGCGGAGACGCGCTCGTCTAAATGCAGTTTTTGCTAACCGGACGGCAACGCTCGCTGGGGTAGCGACAGGCAGGTGGACGGAGCGTTTCCTTTTCTCTCGCCGGGCAGTCTCGCGACCGCGCTGGTCGCAATCAATTTCGTCGCCTTTGCGACATTCGGGGTCGACAAGGCGAAGGCCGAGGCGGGCGGGCAGCGTATTCGCGAGGACACTTTGCTCGCGCTGGCGCTGCTGGGCGGGACGCCCGGGGCCTATGCGGGGCGCCGCCTGTTCCGCCACAAGACCCGCAAGCAGCCGTTTTCCGACCGGCTGTTCGGCATCCTCGTCGTCCAGCTCGCGCTTGCCGCTTTCGCCGGGGCGTGGGTGGCGACCGGTTAGGGCCACCCACGCCGCAAAACCATTTTCCTACAGCCAGGAAATCTGCTCCATCGTGGCGGATGACGCGCAAACGCACCCAGCCCGCCCCGACCGCCGGCCGCTCTCCACGCAAGAAGACGCTGGCCGATACGCTACCCGATGCTTCCATTCCCGAAGGGGCGCCCGCTCCCCAACAGCCCTTGCACGCCGCTTGCGCCGATCCGGACCCGCCGCACATCGACGCGCACGGCTTCGATCCGTCCGAATACAACTGGCTGCCGGTCACGCGCAGGCCGCGCAAGGATGGCTGGACGCCGCAGCGCCAGCGCGAATTCATCGCCGGCCTGGCCCAATCGGGCTCGGTCGAATTCGCCTGCATGCAGGTGCAGATGAGCCCGTCCTCTGCCCACCGGCTGCGCCGCTCGCCCGGCGCGGAGCAGTTCTCCGCCGCCTGGGACGTGGCGCTGGAGCATGCGGCGCGCGTCTTGCTCGACACTGCGTTCGAACGGGCCTTCAACGGCTCGAGCGAACCGGTGTTCGACCGCGACGGAAACCGGACCGGCACGCGCTACCGCCAGAACGACCGGCTGCTGATGTTCCTCCTGCGCGCCTACATGCCGGGCCGCTTCCGCCACGCGCATCGCGACTGGCGCTCGCCCGACGAGGTGCTCCCGCCCGCGCCGGTGCCGATGGAAGAGGTTCTGAAGCGGATCGAGCCGGTCAAGCCCGCCGAACCGCACAAGCTGCTCGCGCCGGACGAACTGGAAGATGCGGTGCTCGTCGCCGATCTTCTGGATGGCGAGCTGCCGCATTGGCACCGCGGCACGGGCGATGCGGAGCCGACCCCGCCCAGCGATCCGGCATTCGAGGAAAAGCTCGCCCGGATCATGCGCGAGGGAAGCGAAAGTCGGTGAGATGTGAAATAGGCGTGAACTTTGGGTGAACTTTGCGCCGGTCAGTCAGGCCGTCGGCTCCACTGCGCGCTTGATCTCGCCGGCTGGCCACCCATCTGACAGCGACTAATCAGGAGAGAACCCGCCGATGCGCAGCGAAGCCGAAGTATCCGCCATGCAATGCCCCGTCTGCCGCGTGCCGCTATCGATGAGCGACCGGCAGGGGATCGAGATCGACTATTGCCCGCAATGCCGCGGCGTGTGGCTCGACCGCGGCGAGCTCGACAAGATCATCGAGCGCAGCGCGCCCCAAACGCGCGGGCAAGCCGCGTCGCCACGCTCCGCCCCCCGCTATGCCCAGCATGGCGGGCAGGCGCATTCGGGCTATGGCCACGGATACGGCAAGCCGCACAAGCGCAAGAAGGGCTTCTTCGAGGAAATCTTCGACTGAGCCCGCGCCAGCGCGCGGCCCTGCTTACCAGCCCCACGCGAGCGGGGGCGGGTCGACTGGCTTGCTCGCGTCGAATTCGGCGCGGAACAGGCGGCCGGGATCGTTGCGGCGGGTGAGCTGATAGGCGAAGCGCGCACCGCGGGTGTCCGCCGGGTCCACCTCGATCCGCCAGACATTGGTGGTCGAGACGTTCAGCCCCTCGCGCTCGAACAGCGCGATCGAGAAGGCGTCGACGGGGAAATCCTGCACCCGCGCGGTGCCTGTGCCCAGCGTGTCGCCGCCATATTGGGTCACCGCGTCCTCGCTCCCGTCCTCGTGCCGGTGATCGTGCTTGAGCCGCAGGCCTTCCGCCGTACGCGTCACCACCCAGGTGCGGCTGCGGTTCCAGCCGTCGAGCTGCTCGTCATCCTCGACATGCAGCGAGATCGCGATGCGGTTCCCCGAACACTGCGCCCAATGCGCCACCATGCGCTTGCCCGCCCAGTCCGCGTCGCGCGCGTCAGAGCTTGCCAGCTCGCCTTCATAGGCCCTCCCTTCCCCATTCGGGCCGCAATGGCTCGCCAGCGCATCCCAGAATCGCTCCTGCGGCTCGGGCAGGGGCGGCGCATCGGGCAGGCTGGCGCAGGCGGAAAGCAGCGCGGCGGCGAGCGCGGCGGCGGAGAGGGTGCGGTAGGGATGGTGCATCGGTGCAGGCTAGCGCAGGCATGGCGATGATCAAGCACAAACGCCCTGCAACCGTCGGTGGCAGGAACATCGCCACCCGCGGGACATTGTCGCCGGAGAAACCGAACTCCGAAGAGATTTGCCGATGACCGATCCCGTACGCGATACGACACCTTCGACACGCTGGTTCTGGGTCGGCGCTATCGTGCTGCTCGCCGTCGCCTCGGTAATCTTCTTCCTCAACGCCGATGGCGACGAGGAACTGGAGGAAATTCCCGACTATGCGGTCACCACCGAAGAGGAGCGGCGCAACATGGATCTGGACCTGCGGGAAGACCAGCAAGGTCTGCCGCGGGTCAGGGGCGCGGATCAGCCCGGAGAGATCGCGCCCGAAACCGACGTGCCGCCGATAGCCGCCGATCCGGAATCCCAGCCGGTCGAGCCGCAATAGCCCGCCTGTGGCCAAATGCGTCGCGTTGCGGTCATCGCACAGGCGACGCGATTCATCGACCAGGCGGAACGAGGGTCCTCCGCCGCCCGTTCACCGGGTGAAGGAAAGGAGGCCCAGTTCGTGGCAGATCATGCGCCCAACCCCTCGCCGCCCAACCCCTCGCCGCACAGGCGCTGGTTGTGGATTGCCCTGGCCGTGCTTTTGCTAAGCGGGGTCGCGATCTTCGCCCTGACCGGCGAGCCGGAACAGCATGACTTCAGCGTGTCCGATGCCGCCCAGCGCACCGCGCCGCAGTCCAAGCCCAAGCCCAAGCCACGCACCGCTCGATCCGACGCTCCGTCCTCGCCGGGTCCGGTCCAGCGGGATGGCCCCTGAATGCAAATGACGTTGGCGGCTGCGAGCCGATACCGCTAAGCGCCTGCCTTCCACAATCGGGGAGGCAGGCGTTTTCATGACCGGCGGCAACGAGCCCAAAGACCATGGTCCGACCGAAGCGGTGCGCGCCACAGCGGAAACGCTGATCGAGGCGCTCCCCTATTTCCAGCGCTACGCGGGCCGCACATTCGTGGTGAAATACGGCGGTCATGCCATGGGAGACGAGAAAGCGGCGCATGAATTCGCGAGCGACATCGTGCTGCTCAAGGCCGTCGGGATCAATCCGGTCGTTGTCCACGGCGGCGGCCCGCAGATCGGCGCCATGCTGAAGAAGCTCGGCGTGGAAAGCAGCTTCGTCGATGGATTGCGGGTGACCGACAAGGCGACCGCCGAGATCGCGGAGATGGTTCTTTCCGGTGCGATCAACAAACAGCTGGTAGGGTGGATCGCGCGTGCCGGCGGCAAGGCGATCGGCCTGTCGGGCAAGGACGGCGGGCTGGTCACCGCGACCAAGCTCGAGAGGACGATGAAGGATCCCGACAGCAATATCGAAAGGGCGCTCGACCTCGGCTTCGTCGGCGAGCCCTCGCATGTCGATACGGCGGTGATCGAGACCGCGACCGCGGCGGGCATGATCCCGGTGATCGCCCCGATCGGTGCGGGCGAGGACGGCCATACCTACAACATCAATGCCGATACGATGGCGGGTGCGCTGGCGGCGGCGCTGGGCGCGGCGCGTCTGTTCCTGCTCACCGATGTCGCAGGGGTCCTCGACAGGCAGGGGCGGTTGATGAGCAGTCTCACCCCCGCCGGGATTGCAGCGCTGAAGGAAGAAGGGACGATTTCGGGCGGGATGATCCCCAAGCTGGAGACCTGCGTCAAGGCGGTCGAATCCGGATGCGAAGCGGCGGTGGTGATCGACGGGCGCGTTGCGCACGCGATGCTGCTCGAGCTGTTTACCACCCATGGCGCGGGAACTCTGATCAGCGCGGGGGAAGACAGGGGTTGAGCCGTGGCGGCGGGCGTCTTACTTCGCTAGGACGCAGGCCCAACCAGACATGGACGGTTTCATGGAAGCGCTTTTGGCAATCTATCAGATTATCGACATGATCGTGACGATCGTGATCATGCTGGTGATCATCCAGTTCATCATCGGGCTGCTGTTCGCCTTCAATGTGATCAACTCGTCGAACGAGTTCATGACTGCATTCTACACCTCGATCAACCGGCTGCTCGATCCCGTGCTGCGCCCGATCCGGAGGATCCTGCCCGAAACCGGCGCCATCGATTTCAGCCCGCTGGTCCTCATCGTCGTGCTCAATATCGTTCTGATCGTGCTCGGCAGCGTGATCCGGAGCATCTGAGCTTGGCCGAAATCATCGACGGCAAGGCGTTCGCTGCGGACCTGCGCGAGCGGATAGGAGCGCAGGCGCACAAATTCGAGAAAGACGCCGGGCGCAAGCCGGGGCTCGCCGTGGTGCTGGTGGGGGAGGATCCCGCAAGCCAGGTCTATGTCCGCGCCAAGGGCAAGGCGACGCTTGCGGCGAATATGAACAGCTACGAGCACCGGCTCGAGGCGCAGACCTCGCAGGAAGAGCTGCTGGCGCTGGTCGATCGGCTCAATGCCGATGAGGCGGTCGACGGCATCCTCGTACAGCTGCCTCTGCCCGGTCATCTCGACGAGCAGGGGGTGATTGCGGCGATCAGTCCCGACAAGGACGTCGACGGCTTCCACGTCATCAATGCCGGTCGGCTTGCGGTGGGACAGGACGGTTTCGTGCCATGCACCCCGCTCGGCTGCATGATGTTGCTGACCGACCGGCTGGGTGATCTGGCGGGGCTGGAAGCGGTGGTGATCGGCCGCTCAAACATCGTCGGCAAACCCATGGCGCAATTGTTGCTGGACGCCAACGCCACCGTGACGATCGCGCACAGCCGCACCAGGGACCTGCCGGGCGTTGTGCGCCGCGCGGACATCGTTGTCGCCGCAGTGGGCAGGCCCGAGATGGTGAAGGCGGACTGGTTCAAGCCCGGCGCGACGGTGATCGACGTGGGCATCAACCGTCTCGACCCTAGGCCGGGGGCGGAAAAGGGGCGGCTTGTCGGGGATGTGGACTTTGCCGGGGCGAGCGAGGTGGCGGGCGCGATCACTCCGGTGCCTGGCGGGGTGGGCCCGATGACCATTGCGGTGTTGCTACGCAACACCCTGGTGGCGGCCTATCGCAACGCAGGGCTGGAGGCGCCGGAAACACTATGAGAGCCATCGCCGCATCGCTCGCTATGCTAACACTCACGGCCTGCGCGGCCTCGGGACCGCCGCGCCCGTCGGAACGGGTCGAGCGCATGGTCCGCAATGTCGCCCAGCCGGGGACCGTGGTGGCGACAGACATCGCTTTCGCTCGCGCCGCGCGCGAGGACGGGCAATGGACCGCGTTCCGACGCTTTGCCGCCGATGGCGCGATCATCCACGGCCGCAATGGTCCGATCGAGGCCGGTCCCTGGCTGGCCGCGCAGAAAGATCTGGAACGCGCCCTCCAGTGGACGCCGCTGGCCATCTGGTCGAGCTGCGACGGGCAGATGGCGGTCTCGCAGGGCAAGTTCGCCGAGCCTCAGGGACAGTGGGGCTATTACGTCACCGCGTGGGAGCGGCAACGCGACTACAGCTATCGCTGGACCTACTACATGGGCGCGACAGATGCCGCGCTGACCGAGCGCGAACGCGAGCGGGGCGTGGCGCGGCGGCCCGACGCCAACAACACCATCGTGGTCGAGGCGATTGCCATGATCCAGGGCGAGGTCGCCGATTGTCCTGCCGATGGCGTGATGCCTCCATTGCCGCCAACCTCTGACCGGCCCTCGGGCGCGCGCGGTGGTCGCACGGTTTCGCGCGACGGGACGCTGCTATGGGAATGGGAGCACCATCCCGACGGAAAGCGCTTCTTCCTCGTGCGGCACTGGCGCGGGGGCGAATGGCTCGAGGCGCTGCGTTTCGAAGCCGACGCCGAGGGCAAATACGTTCCGTCATGAGCGAACTTTTCCTCTCGGCCTTCATTACCCTGTTCGTGGTAATCGACCCGCCCGGCTGCGCGCCGATTTATGCCGGGCTGACCAAGGGAGCCACTTCGGCGCAACGCACCGCCCTGGCCATCCGCGCCACGCTGATCGCCGCGGCGATCCTGCTGGTCTTCGCGCTGTTCGGGCAGGATCTGCTTGGAGCGCTTCATATCGAACTCGACGCCTTCCGCATCGCCGGAGGACTGATGCTGTTCTGGATTGCGTGGGAAATGGTCTTTGAAAAGCGGACCCAGCGCCGCGAGGAGCGCGCCGAGAGGATCGCCGCCGATCCCGAAGTAGAGGACGTCTCGGTCTTTCCCATGGCCATGCCGATGCTGGCGGGGCCCGGCGCGATCGCGGCGATAATGCTGCTGATGAACGAAGCGCAGGGGCTGGAGCAGAGCCTCGTGGTGCTGGGCGCGCTCGCGGCAGTCCTGGTGCTGACGATGATTGCTCTGGTCGCCGCGGGGCCGCTGATGCGCATATTCGGCGACCGAGTGGAAGCGGTGATCACCCGCCTGCTGGGCGTGCTGCTCGCCGCACTCGCCGCACAATATGTGATCGATGGATTGCGCGGCAGCTTCGGCATCTGATCGCGCAATATTCGGGCCCGTAGGGACCGCAAGGCCGACTGGCCGCCCGCAGCGACGCGGCCTACAGGTCGCGTGAGCGAGGAAGCCAAGCCGATGGATGTCGGCGCCGGCGCTTGAGGCCTATTGTAACGTCGCGCGGTCGTCGTCGCCGTCGCGCAGGGCGAAGAACTGCATCAGCTGAATCAGCATTTCGCATCGCTCCGCCAATGTCCCGGCTTCGAGAAGCGCCTGCTTGGCAGCGGCATCGAATGGCGCGATCTGCGAGACTCCGTTGATCAGCGACTGGTCGTCGAGCCGTTCGACCGAATCCCAGTCCACACTGTAACCCTGCATGTCGGCGAAATTGTGCGCCTCGTGCTCGAAGGCGGCACGCTCGACGCTGGAGAGGTATTCATCGCCAGGCTCGGGCAACGCCTCTGCCTCGACCTGGCGGAAGGGTGTCGTGACGTCGAGTTCGCGCACCAGCTTGAAGCGCTGCTCGCCTTCGAGCACGATATTGTAACGCCCGTCGTCGAGCGCCTCGACATCGCCGATGCGGCCATAGCAGCCGACCTCGTATAGCGGCGCATCCTCCCCGCCCCGCTGCGGCTGGATCATCGCGATCCGGCGGTCGCGCGCCAGCGCATCGCTCACCAACGCCCGATAGCGCGGCTCGAAGATGTGCAGCGGCAATTGCAGCCCCGGGAACAGGATCGCGCCGGGCAGGGGAAAAATCGAAAGCCGCACGTGCCCGCGCTTACCCGAAAAGGATTTTCGACAGTCGGCGCCGCGTGGTGACGACCCATTCATCTTCGAGCCCGAGAGCTTCGAAGATTTGCAGCAGCTTCGCCCGCGCTGCACCTTCGTTCCACTCGCGATCGGTCTCGATCATGCCCAAGAGCTCGTCGGCGGCGGCATCGCGCCTGCCGGCGGCGAAGGCCGCTTCGGCATAGGCCAGCCGCGCCTCCATATCTTCAGGATACGCAGCGGCCTTGTCGCGCAGTGCCTCGAGTTCGCTCTCGTCCACCTCCTCGCCCGCCAAGTCGAGCGCGCTTTTCGCCTGCGCCAGTTGCGGATCATCAGCCAGCGCCGGGTTCTGTTCGGCAGCCCCAAGAATTTGGCGCGCCTCTTCGACCCTGCCGGTCTGCACCAGAGCACGCACCAGCCCGGCATGCGCCGCCGCATTTTCCGGCGCGAGGTCCACGACCTGCGCAAAGATGCCCGCCGCGCGCTCGGCATCGCCATCCGAGAGGACCTGTTCGGCCATCGCGAGGAATTGCGAGACGTCCTGCTGCGCGCCTGCGCCTTCTGACCCGTCGCCCGCGCCCGCATGCACCGGAAGCTGCTCGAGCAGCTGGTTGAGCGTCTGCTTCAACTGCGATTCGCTGCGCGCATTGGTAAGGTCGGCAACCGGCTGGCCCTGGAAAATCGCATAGACCGTGGGAATAGAGCGGACCTGGAACTGGTTGGCGATGAATTGCTCCTCGTCGATGTTGAGCTTGGCCAGCAACACGCCCTTGTCAGCATAATCGGCCGCGACCTTCTCGAGCACGGGAGAAAGCGCCTTGCACGGCCCGCACCATTCGGCCCAGAAGTCGAGGATCACCAGCTTCGTCGCCGAGGGTTCGACCACGCTCTGACGGAACCGGTCGACGGCCTTTTGTTCATCGAGGTTGAGGCCTATGCTTGCCACGGTAGTCTGTCCTTTCCTTGGGCTGGTCGGTGCGGCCCATGTGGGCGTTCAGGCGCGCGATGTGAAGGGTGGATTGGGCAAGCGGGAAGCGGCGTTTTTTGGCTTGCCTCGCTCTGGGGCCGCTGCTAATCGCGCCGCTCCCCAGCGATGGCGGGCCTCCAGCCGGACCGTCGCGAGCGCCAGTGAGCGGGCGTAGCTCAGGGGTAGAGCACAACCTTGCCAAGGTTGGGGTCGGGCGTTCGAATCGCCTCGCCCGCTCCATTTCCCTTTTCGACCTCGAACCGAAACGCGCCTCACCGCGCATTCAGCTCGGTTGAGCCACTGGCCCCGGTTCGAGGCAATGTTTCCGCTTGCCAGTCCCGGAACAGCCGCTAGAGGCTCGAGATATGTTGTATCATCGTAAGCGCGTTCGAAGCGGTGCCTCCCTGGCGGCGCTCGCCATCGGCATCGCCCCGCTCCCCCTCGCTGCGCAGGTTGCGGACACACAGGACGAACAGCCTGATGAAGCCAAGGTCGAAAGGGTGCAGGACGATCTGCACGACAGGCGCGTCGCGCCGCGCGGCCAGACCATCGTGGTGAAGGCGCAAGGGCTGCGCCAGCTCGATGTTCTGGCAGGAACTTCGGTCATCGAAGGCGACGAGCTCCAGCGCAATCTCGATGGCCAGATCGGCGAAGTGCTGGCCAAGACCCCCGGCGTTTCCGCCACCAGTTTCTCGCCCGGCGCCTCGCGCCCGGTGCTGCGCGGATTTTCGGGCGAGCGCGTCAAGGTCCTGATCGACGGGATCGGGGCGATCGATGTCTCCAACACATCGCCCGATCACGCAACCTCGATCGATCCGCTTACGGCAGAACGAATCGAGGTCCTGCGCGGCCCCGCGGTCTTGCTCTACGGAAGCCAGGCCATCGGCGGTGCGGTCAACGTCATCGACAAGCGCATTCCCTTGCGCGAACTCAATGAGCCGTTCCATCTCGACGCTATCGCAGGCGCCGACACCGCCTATGATCTGCGACAGGGGGGCGCTTCGCTCGACGTGCCGCTCGGCGGCGGCTTCGTCGCTCATATCGACGGCTCCTATCGCCAGACCGACGATGTGGAGATTGCCGGCTTTGTCCTCGCGCCCCAATTGCGCGCAGAAGTTCTCGCGGATGCCGCGGAGGAAGAGGAGGAGGGCCATCTGGAAGAAGCCGAGGAGCTTCGCGAAGCGGCCAACCAGCGCGGCGTTCTGCCCGGGAGCGCCACCGAGACCTGGAGCGCCAATGCCGGTTTCGCCTTTTTCAGGGGCGAGAGTGAATTGGGCGCCTCCTTCGGCATATACGACACCTTTTACGGAGTTCCGTTGCGCCCGGGCGCGGGCCACCACGGCGAGGAGGGCGAAGAAGGCGAAGAGCACGGCGAGGAGACGGTTTCCATCGGCCTACGTCAATATCGCGCCGATATGCGCGGCCGGCTCGCGCTGGGCGACGGGTTCTTTTCCGCGCTCAACACCCGGGTAGGCTTCAGCGACTATCGCCACACCGAGTTCGAAGGAGACGAGGTGGGGACCGTGTTCGATGTGAAGGGCATCGAGGCGCGTGCCGTGATCGAGCAGAACGAACGCGGCGGCTGGGGCGGTTCGACGGGAGTGCAATATTATTTCCGCGACTTCGATGCCTTCGGCGCGGAAGCCTACGTGCCGAAGAATCGTACCGACCAATCCGCGGTATTCAGCTTGCAGGAGATCGAGTTCGATCCCTTCCAGCTCGAACTGGCCGGACGTTACGAATCCACCCAGGTAGAATCGCAATCGGTCGGCTTCCGCCGTTCGTTCGATGCCTTCTCCGGCGCTGTGGGAATGGTGTACGAGACCGGCGGCGGCCTGCGGCTGGGGATCAACGGCAGCCGCGCCGAGCGCGCGCCGAGCGCGGAGGAGCTGCTGTCCGACGGACCGCACATCGCAACCCAGGCGTTCGAGATCGGCGATCCCGATCTTCAGGTCGAAGGCGCGTGGGGCATCGAGGCTTTCGCCCGCGGAGCGATCGGAAAAGGGACTGTCAGCCTGGCGGTCTATCGCAACTGGTTTGAAGATTACATTTTCCTCGCCGAGACGGGACTTGAGGAAGACGGCCTGCCGGTGTTCCAATATCTGCAGGGTGACGCGACCTATTCGGGCGTGGAGGGTCAGCTGACCTATCCGCTCTATCGGGAAAACGGGTTCTCGCTGCTGGCCGATCTGCGTGGCGACTATATTCGCGCCGAACTCGATGATGGCACGCCTTTGCCGCGCATCCCGCCGCTACGGCTGCTCGGCGCTCTCGAAGCCTCGACCGGAGCCTTCGATGCACGCGGCGAGGTCGAATGGTTCGCAAGCCAGGACCGGCCTGCTCCGTTCGAGACTGCAACCGACAGCTTCACCCACGTCAACGCCTCGCTCGCCTGGCGGCCCCTGCGCGGGGAAGACAATGTCACGATCATGCTCCAGGCAGACAACATCTTCGATGTGACCGGTCGCCGTCACGCCAGCTTTACCAAGGATTTCGTCCCGCTGGCGGGCCGCAACTTCAAGCTGAGCGCGCGCTTCAGCTTCTGATCAGTCGGGCCGCATAACCCGGTCGGATGTAGAATGCGTGGCCGCCCCGGTCGCGCCTTCGGCCTTGCCTTCGGCATGCGCGGCCTTGACCTCGGCATCGAGCCGCTTGCTGCGCTCGTCGATCACGCCGATCCGGTTGCGCACTTGCCCATAGGCAAAAACCATCAGCAAGCCGCCGATGATTGCGAGGTTCTTGAGCGCCTGTGCCGCCTGCACCGGATCGGTGACCTGGTAATGGAACAGCAGCGTGTAGAGTACGGTGAAGACCGCGAGCGCGATTGCGGCGATCCGGGTCATGAAACCGCTCGCCAGGATCACTCCCGCGACGATCTCGAAAACGCCGGTCGGCATGGCGAGGGTACCCGGAAGTGTAGTCATGGATTCGATGTATTGCGCGGTTCCGGCGGGGTCCATCACCTTTCCCAGACCTGCGAATATGAACAGTAGGCCGATACAAATGCGGCCGATTATCGCCACGATGGTCGCCATGGAACTCTCCTCTTTTCACCACTGCGCCCGTCATGGACCCGATTCGGGCCATCGTCGAGTGGGCCGCAATGTTCTTCGCTGCAGCGGAACTTCTTTGCCGGCTATAGTCGCGGCAGAGTAACCCCGCGCTGGCCCATGTATTTGCCTGCCCGGTCCTTGTAGCTGGTCTCGCAGCGCTCATTGCCCTGCAGGAACAGGAACTGGCACGCGCCCTCATTGGCGTAGATCCGGGCGGGCAGCGGCGTGGTGTTGGAAAATTCGAGCGTGACGTGCCCCTCCCAGCCCGGCTCGAGCGGAGTGACGTTCACGATGATCCCGCAGCGCGCATAGGTGCTCTTGCCGAGACAGATGACGAGCACATCCTCGGGCACGCGGAAATATTCGACTGTGCGCGCGAGTGCGAAGGAGTTGGGGGGGATGACGCAGACATCCGTCTTGCGATCGACGAAACTGTTGGCGGCGAAATCCTTGGGATCGACCACTGCCGAATCGACATTGGTGAAAATCTTGAACTCATCCGCCACCCGCGCATCGTAACCGTAGCTCGACAGCCCGTAGGAGATGCAGCCCTCGCGCCTCTGCGCCTCGACGAAGGGCTCGATCATCCCGTCGCCCTGCGCGCGCTCGCGGATCCACCTGTCGGAGAGAATCGCCATGGACGAGAGATTCCCGACTGCGCCGCGCAGGGCAAGCACGCCCGCGCGATTATGCCGATTTAGTTGAGCGGTGTCAGTCGATCTGTCTGGCGCCGAGCTGCGGGTTGAGCGTGGTGATGTGGTTCAGCCACTTCTTCGGACGGCGCAGCATGTTGTCCGGATATTCGATCCTCAGCCCGACCAGACGGCCGATCTCGCCGACGAAATGGATGCAGTTGCGCGTCTCCAGGTCGTAATATTTACCTGGAGCGTTGCGCCATTTCTCGACCATCGCCTTGACCTTGCGGTATTCCGCATCGCTCAGCGAAACAGTGAAATGGCGGTTGGTTCTGCCGATCCACTTGGGCTTCTCGGTCATCACCACATGCTCGACCGGGCCGCGCAAGACGGCCGGCGTGGCCGATTTGGCGGAAAAGCCGTAATTCTCGCTCACTCGCGCGCCGGTCGAATCGAGCGTGCCTTCCATCACTACGAAGGCGTGGGGGTAGCGTCCGAACACGACCGAGCCGTTAAAGCTGTGGAAGCTCAGCTCGACTGCGGCCGACGCCGCCGAGGCCCAGCCGAATGCGAAAATGGCGATGAAAAGCCGCAGGTAACGTCCCATGCGGCGCGCCCTAGCGCATATGCGCCTGAACTAGAACTGAAAGCCTGTTGCGCAGCCTATCCCGCCAACAGGGTCGCATTCCCGCCCGCCGCAGTGGTGTCGATCGACACCACGCGCTCGGTCGCGAAACGCGCGACATAATGCGGGCCGCCGGCTTTGGGCCCCGTGCCCGACAATCCCTCGCCCCCGAATGGCTGGCTTTCCACCACTGCGCCGATCTGGTTTCGGTTGACATAGATGTTGCCCACGCGCGCCCTGGCTTCGACCAGTTCGCGAACATCCTCGATCCGGCTGTGCAGGCCTAGCGTGAGCCCGTATCCGGTCGAATTGATATCCTCGAGTACGCGTTCGAGTTCGTGCGCGGGGAAGCGTGCGACATGGAGCACGGGGCCGAAATTCTCGCGCTTGAGGTCGCGGATCGAATCGATCTCGATGATCGTCGGCGCGACGAAACACCCGCCCGATAGTCCTCGCGGTAGCTTGCGCCGCCAGACCGAGCGGCCGGCCTTCGTGCGCCGCGCGACGTGGCGTTCGAGAGCAGCCCTGGCATCGGGATCGATCACCGGACCGACATCGGTCGCGAGCTCTTCGGGATCGCCGACGCGCAGGGCTTCGAAAGCGCCCTTGATCATCGCGAGCATGGGCTCTGCAATTTCGTCCTGCAAATAGAGCACCCGCAGTGCCGAG
>JBBSMH010000013.1:0-14729 GCA_038233275.1 Sphingomonadales bacterium
GGCTCATGTGCCCGTTCAATAGATGATTCGAACAGCGAACGAATTTGCCCCAGATCACCTTGTTGAAGCGCGTGCTGTTCACGCAACATCTCCTCGCCCAGTGGAATCGCGAACACAGCTTTCAGTTCGCGAAAGCGAGACGCATATGCGTGTGCAAAATCCTCGGCATTGGGCGGTAAGACTTGCGAGCAGAATAGCGCGGTCGCGTATTCGTGGGCAAAGAGCTGGGCGTCGTTGGACCAAATCTGACGCTTTTCCGACAGTCGAATGCCAACAGCGCACATCCCGGAAAAGAGGTCGAGCAAAGGTCCGGGCTTTGAGGCCTCGCAAACTTGCCCAATGACGCCAGCTAAGTGACGTTTCGTACCCATATAGCGGACGCTGAAAATATGCCTCTCCCCTATCGCCTCCCCACGGCGACGACTTGTCAAGGGGTTATGGCCAAATCCTCCACGGTTTCAAGTGCATATTATGATCAAAGACTGATGGACAGTCAGCGAGGTCTAAGCTCACTCCTCCCCCATCCGCAGTGCCGCGATAAACGCCTCCTGCGGAATGCTCACATTGCCGTATTCGCGCATCCGGGCCTTGCCCTTCTTCTGCTTCTCCAGCAGCTTTTTCTTGCGCGTGATGTCGCCGCCATAGCACTTGGCGGTCACGTCCTTGCGCAGCGCGGCGATGGTTTCGCGGGCGATGATCTTGCCGCCGATCGCGGCCTGGATGGGGATCTTGAACAGGTGCCGCGGGATGAGGTCTTTCAGCCGCTCGCACATGCCGCGGCCGCGTTCTTCGGCCACCGCGCGGTGGACGATCAGCGATAGCGCGTCGACCGGCTCGTTGTTGACCAGGATGTTCATCTTGACGAGGTCGCCCTCGCGGCTGCCGATCTGCTCGTAATCGAAGCTGGCATAGCCGCGGCTGATCGATTTGAGCCGGTCGTAGACCTCGAACACCACCTCGTTCAGCGGCAGCTCGTAGCTCACCTGCGCGCGCCCGCCCACGTAGGTCAGGTCGGTCTGCACGCCGCGCCGGTCCTGGCACAGTTTCAGGATCGGGCCGAGATATTCGTCGGGCGTGTAGATCACCGCCTTGATCCACGGCTCCTCCACCGTCTCGATCCGGTTGACGTCGGGCCAGTCGGCGGGATTGTGGATCTCGATCGTCTTGGCGTTCTCGTTCTTGGTGTGCGCGAGGTGGATGCGGTAGACCACCGATGGCGCGGTGGTGATGAGGTCGAGGTCGTATTCGCGGCTCAGCCGTTCCTGGATGATCTCCAGGTGCAAGAGGCCCAGGAAGCCGCAGCGGAAGCCGAAGCCCAATGCGGCGGAGCTTTCCATCTCGTAACTGAAGCTCGCATCGTTCAATCGCAGCTTGCCGATGCTCTCGCGCAGCTTCTCGAACTCGGCGGCATCGACGGGGAACAGCCCGCAGAAGACCACCGGCTGCACTTCCTTGTAGCCGGGCAGCGGCGTGTCCGCCCCGCCCTTCACCGTGGTGATGGTGTCGCCCACGCGCGCCTGCTCCACCTCCTTGATCTGCGCGGTGATGAAGCCGATTTCGCCCGGGCCGAGTTCCGCCAGCTCGACTCGCTTGGGTGTGAAGCAGCCGACGCGGTCGACCAGGTGCTGCGTGCCGCCCTGCATGAAGCGCACGTTGAGGCCCTTCTTGAGCCAGCCGTCGATCACGCGGACGAGGATGACCACGCCGAGATAGGGATCGTACCAGGAGTCGACGAGCGAGGCTTTCAGCGGCGCGTCGCGGTTGCCGGTGGGCGGCGGGATGCGCGCGACCAGCGCCTCGAGCACCTCTTCGATGCCGAGGCCGGATTTCGCGCTGGTGAGCACCGCGCCGCCCTCCTGCCAGGCGCCATGCGCGGTGATGCCGATGATGTCCTCGATCTCGGTGCGGACCTTGTCGGGCTCGGCGGCGGGCAGGTCGATCTTGTTGATGATGGGGACGATCTCGTGGTCGTGCTCGATCGACTGGTAGACATTGGCGAGCGTCTGCGCCTCCACCCCTTGCGCGGCGTCGACGACGAGCAGCGCGCCTTCGCATGCGGCGAGGGAGCGGGAGACCTCATAGGCGAAATCGACGTGGCCGGGGGTGTCCATGAGGTTGAGCTCATAGCTCTCCCCGTCCTGCGCGGTGTAATTGAGGCGCACGGTCTGGGCCTTGATCGTGATGCCCCGCTCGCGTTCTATGTCCATGTTATCAAGGACTTGCTCGCTCATCTCGCGATCGGTCAGCCCGCCGCAGGCCTGGATCAGCCGGTCGGCGAGCGTCGACTTGCCATGGTCGATATGCGCGATGATGGAAAAATTGCGAATATGCGAAAGGTCGGTCATTGCGCGCTGCCATTAGCGCCGCGAACCCACCTCGCCAAGCGCGCTATGCTGCTTCGCGCCCCGTTTGTTCGGGAGCGTTGGTGGAAAGCGAAAACTGCGGAATCGACGGCTTCTGATCGAACTGCAGAGTCGCGGCCGAGTATTTGCCCGCCGGCAGTGCCTGCAGCGGAACCCCCGCTGCGGCCAGGTCATAGGGCGAGACGCGGTGGCGGGTGCACAGCCCCCCGGCGCCATCGTCCACGAGCTCCTGTTCGAACTCGACGCCTTGGGTATCGTCCATCGTCCGTCGGACGGTTGCAACGGCCAACTGCCCTCCGCCGAAATCGAGAACACACTGGGTGCCCGCCGGAACCGCTTCGAGCCCCTGGATCATCGCCCCGCTGCGTGACAGGTTTCGCAGGGTGACGTCGTAGTAATAATCTTCGTGGATGAGGCCGATCCTTCGCAAGACCGTGCGGCGGCTGGCGCGCTGGGCTCCCGTATCGGTGGGCGCCAGAGTCCACTCCCCCCGGCCGAGCTCGTCACCCACCCGCTCGGCATCGATCGCGTCGGAAAAGACGAAACCCTGGATATAGTGGACCCCCTGGTCCGTCAGCCGAGACAAGAGGTCCTTGGCGTGAACGCCCGCGGCAAACGTTTCCATCCCCATCGCGCTGGCCAGCGAGACGATTGCCTGCACCATCTCCATGTCGCCATGCGGATCGCGTGTCGTGGGCTCGAAGAAGTTCGCGCCGATCTTGAGCGCGGCAAAGGGTGTTCGGCGAATATAGCTGAGCGAGGAGAACCCACTGCCGAACTGGTCCAGGGTCAGCCGCACGCCCAGCTTGAACAGTGCGGAAACGGTCTTGTCTATTGCGGTCGGATCGCCCTGGAGGATTGATTCGCAGAGCAGCAAATCGAGCCGGGACGGGTCAAGCCCGGCATCCTTCAACGCCTGTTCCACCGTATTCACAAAGCCGTCGGCGCCGAACTGAACAGCAGTTATGCGGATCGACACCCGCAAAGCGCTTGGCCAGGCAGCGGCGTCCTGACAGGCCTTGCGCACTCCCCATTCGCCGATCGGTACGATCAGCCGGCTGCCTTCCGCGACCGGGAGGAAGATTTCGGGCTCGACAATCCCACGTTCTTCATCGGTCCAGAAATATTGTGCGTCGAGGGCCACCACCTGGTTACCATCGGTGGCCACCACCGGCTGATATCTGAGAACAAAGCTACCGTTCTCGATCGCATCGGCGAGATCCACTTCCATCCGCTTGCGCAAGTTGGCGTCGTGCTCGAGGTCGGCGGCGTAGAAGCGGAACTGACCGCGCCCGCCGTTTTTTGCGGCATAGAGCGCCAGATCCGCAGAGCGGGTCAGCTCTTCGCGATCCACACCGTCGTAGGGCGCGATAGCGACGCCCACCGAACAGCCGATGGTGCATCGACCTTCATCGACCGAATAAGGCTGCGAGACCATGGTGATGATTTTCTTGGCAAACTCGCCCAGCTCACCACGATC
The DNA here is from genome assembly GCA_038233275.1 of Sphingomonadales bacterium. Lineage (GTDB taxonomy): Bacteria > Pseudomonadota > Alphaproteobacteria > Sphingomonadales > Sphingomonadaceae > Qipengyuania. The sequence goes on from JBBSMH010000013.1 coordinate 3,844, forward strand.
GTCCATGTCAGGAATCAACACCTGGAACTCGTCGCCTCCGAGGCGGCCGATTTCGCCCCGCGAAGCAAGCACCGTGCGGAGCCGTTCGGCGACCTGCTGCAGTAGCTGATCGCCTGCCGCATGGCCCAAGGTGTCATTGACCTGCTTGAAGCGGTCGAGGTCCATCATCATCACCGCGCAAGAGCGCTCGGACTGGCGGAATGCTGCAAGGGTCGAATCGATGCGGTTTTCCATCCGGTGTCGATTGGCGAGACCTGTGAGCGAATCGAATTGCGCCAGCCGCGCCGCTTCCTCTTCCGCGCGGAATTCCTCGGTGACGTCGATGGCGCTGCCACGGTAACCCTGGAATTCGGCGGAAGAACTATGAACCGGGCGGCCCGAAAGTTTGAGAACCAGATCGGTGCCCGGTTTGGAGGCCCTAACTGTGAGACCCGCAAAGCTTTTACGCGAACCGAGCTTTAAACCGAGCGAACGGCCTTCGGTCTCGCCTGCGGCCGGAACGAACACCGTCTGCATCGACTGTCCGAGCAGGGTTGAAATGTCGGTTTGGAGCGCCGCAGCGACCGAGGGACTGAGATAGGTGATCCTGCCCTTGGGATCGGTCGCCCAGAACCAGCTGACGCCCGACGCTTCCAAATCCGCCACAATGGCCAGCTTGTCCGACTGGTCGACTTCGATGTTCAAAGCATCCGCCGTCACGCCGGCGGGCTTGCGCCCCTTGAACAGTTCGGAGAAGGGCATCGCCCCCATGTGAAACCGCCTTACCGGAAAGATTTGCTCCCAGGCTCTGGCTAGGAGGGAATGGTTATTTTTTTGCTAAGGGCCGGGCAATGCCCGGGCGGAAAGACGTGAGAAAATCAGCCGCCGCTTCCCTTGATGGCTCGCGGCGGGCCAACGTCCACTTCGAGGAATTGCTTGCGGCTGGTCCCACGGCCAGCGTTGTCCGCGCCGAGAATCGAATACGGGTCGTGCGGCAAGGCGGAAAGCGGTCGTCCGGCAGCTTCGAGTTCGTAAGGCGACACGCGATGCCGCGTGCACAGACCGTCCGACCCGTCGCTGATCAGCGGTGTCTCGAATTCCACGCCCTGCATGATGTCTCTCGATCTACGCACCGTTGCGACCGCAAGCTGACCACCCCCTAGATCGAGCACGAGCTGGGTGCCCACGGGCACCTCGGCCAGACCTTCGATCCGCGCGCCGGTTTTCGAGAGGTTCCGCATAACCGCCTTGTAGCGATAATCTTCGTGAATGACGCCGATGCGGCGGAATACTGTCTTGCGATCGGCACGGTATTTGGCCGGCCCTCGGGGCTCGTATTCGAGCTTGCCGCTTGCCAGACGCTCAAGGATATCGGCCTGCGGCATAGCGGGGGAGACGATATAACCCTGTATCAGGCTAGCGCCGCGTTCCTTGACAAGACCGAGCTCGTCCAACGTTTCCACGCCTTCTGCGACGGTTTGCATTTCCAGCGCTTCCGCCAGACCGACGATCGCGCTCATGATCGCGGCATTGTTATTCCCGCTCTCCGTAGCGCCGCGAACGAAACTCTGGTCGATCTTGATTTTGTCGAAGGGCGCGGTGCGCAGATAGCTGAGAGAGCTGTATCCTGTTCCGAAGTCGTCGAGTGCAAGCTTGACGCCCAGCTTCTTGATTTCCTCGAAGATGCGCTGGGCGCGGCCGGTATCACCCAGGAAAACGGATTCGGTAATTTCCAACTCGAGACGCTTGGGGTCGATGCCCGAATAAGTCAGCGCGTTCTGCACTTCCTGCGGGAAGTCGTCATGCGCGAACTGGACTGCCGAGACGTTGACCGCGACGTTCAATTCGATCGGCCATTCGACAGCCTGGCGACACACCTCCTTGAGCGCCCAATTGCCCAGATCCTTGATCATATTGATGTCTTCGGCCACCGGGATGAACTGGCCCGGCGGGATGTTGCCGCGTTCGGGGTGTTCCCAGCGCATCAGCGCTTCGAAGCCGGTCACCTTGTGCGTTTTTGCGTTGATGAGCGGCTGATAATGCATCGCCAGCTCTTCATTATGCAGTGCGTCGCGCAGATCCTCTTCGAGCTGTCGGCGATGGCGCGCGCCGTCCATGAGGTCGCTGGAATAGAATCGATATTGCCCGCGCCCTCCGCCCTTGGCGGCATAGAGCGCCAGATCCGCAGCCTTGACCAATTCTTCGGTGTCCAGTCCGTCATACGGCGCAATGGCGACGCCGAGGGAGGTCCCGATGATCGCACGCGAACCGTTGACCGAATAGGGCTGCGAGATCATCTGGATCAATCGCTGCCCCAGCTCGCCGAGCGTGCCGCGGTCATCCATGTCGGGCAGCATAATCTGGAATTCGTCACCGCCGAGTCGACCGATCTCACCCTTGTTGCCAACGATGGTCCGCAGACGCGCGGCGACCTGTTTGAGCAGTTCGTCCCCCGCCGGATGGCCCAGCGTGTCATTGACCTGCTTGAAGCGGTCGAGGTCGAGCATCATCAGCGCACAGGCGCGCTTGGAGTTGCGATAGGCCTTGAGTGTCGTGTCGAGCCGCTGCTCCATCCGGTGGCGGTTCGACAGACCGGTGAGCGAATCATAGCGCGCCAGACGTTCGGCGCTCATCTGCTTTTCGCGGCTCGACGTTACGTCCTTGCCGCTGCCCCGGTAGCCGGTGAAGCGCTGGTTTTCGTCGAACTGCGGTTTGCCCGCCAACTCCCACCAGATTTCCTCGTCGGAGGCCGCAACGCGGACGGTAAGTTGGCTGATCGAGTTACGGGCGCTCAGGAGGAAGGCGAGGGGCTTTTCTTCCTTTTCCGGCTCGTGAGCACGATCGGGCAGGAACAATTCGGTGAACCGCTTGCCGATAATTGTTTCCGGGGACCATCCGTAGCGGCCGAACGCGGATTCGGAGATGTAGATGATCCGGCCATGACTGTCCGTTGCCCAGAACCAGCCCAGGCCGGCGGATTCATAGGAATCGAGAAGTTCGACACGTCGCTTCACGTCGTCCGACGAAATCGGGACAACGGGGACGTTTGCGTCCTCTTCGCCCTCCATTTCGTCGGCACGCGCGACACGGCCGAAAAGCTTCCCAATTGCCAATTCCGACTCCCGTCGTTCCGATTCGCCAGCGGTATGCGACCTCCCTCGATCGCACCGATCGCCTTGCGTGCGGTAACGCGAATTGATTGACGAAGTGATAACCATGGTGGGCAAGTACCTGCACAAACTTGCACAACCGGGGGGCGACAGGCATTCGCTTGCCAGGATCGTCACGGTCGGGACAAGGGAGGAGCCCGGTGCGCCATATTGCGATAATCGGCTCGGGACCGGCGGGATATTACACCGCCGAAGCGGCGCAGAAGATGTGGCAAGACCAGGTCCGGGTCGATGTCTTCGATATGCTCCCCGTGCCCTATGGCCTGGTCCGGACCGGCGTTGCGCCCGACCACCAGTCGATCAAAGGGGTGTCGCGCCGCTACGAAAAAGTCGCCCTTTCCGACAATGTGCGCTTCGTCGGCAAGGTCGAGGTGGGTCGCGACGTTTCGATCGCCGAGCTCCAGGGTTTGTACGACGCGGTCCTTCTCGCCACCGGTGCGCCAAACGACAGAACGCTAGAGCTGGAGGGCTCGGACCTGACCAATATCTTCGGCAGCGCAGCATTTGTTGGCTGGTACAACGGGCATCCGCAATTCGCCGGGCTCGATCCCGATCTTTCGGGCCGGCGAGCCGTGGTCATTGGAATGGGCAACGTCGCACTCGACGTCGCTCGCATTCTGTCCAAAACCGAGAACGAGTTCACCGGATCGGATATCGTCAAGCATGCGCTTGAGGCGCTGCGGGCATCCAATATCGAGACCGTCACCATCCTTGGGCGACGAGGCCCCCACCAGATCATGATGACGCCCAAGGAGCTTGGCGAGCTGATGCATCTCGAGCGCGCCAGTCCGCACGTCGACGTCGATGACCTCCCTCCGCCGGACGATGACGCGATCCTCGAACCGGGCCTGCGCAAATCGGTGAGGTTGCTTCGCGATTTTGGGACGATTCCCGAAAGCATTCACGGGGAGAAGCAGGTCGCGATCGAATTTGATTTTTTCGCCAGCCCGGTCGGCTTCGTGGGCGCCAACGACAAAGTCACCGCAGTGAAGGTCGAACGCACTCGGGTCGAGCGCGGCCGCGCGGTCGGCACCGGGGAGCACTACGAAGTGCCGGCGGACCTGGTCGTCACCTGCATCGGCTACCGCAGCTCGCCGATCGAGGGCGCGCCGTTCGACGAACGCGCAGGAATGTTCGCTAATGACGAGGGACGAATCCTGCCCGGCCTCTACTGCGTCGGCTGGGCCAAGCGCGGGCCGACCGGAACCATCGGCACCAACCGCCCCGATGGCTATGGCGTGGTCGAGTTGATCGCGCGGGACATTGGAAGCGGAAATCGCAAACGCGGGCGCGAAGGGTTCGACGAGCTCGCCAGACAGCGCGGGCTGGATGTGGTCACTTTCGCCGATTGGCGGAAGATCGAGGAGGCCGAGACCGCCGCAGCGCGAGAGGGTTCACCGCGCGAGAAATTCATCGACATCGAGAGCATGATCGCAGCTCTCGGAAACTGAACTCGCGCAGCCGGCGACGTCGCCGACGCGCTCAGACCCTCATCGGCATCAGCACATAAAGCGCAGGCGCGTTTTCATCCTTGCGGATCAGCGTCGGAGCGCCAGCGTCAGCCAAGTGCAATTCCACGGTATCATTGTCGATCTGGCTCAGGATGTCCTTGAGATAGGTCGCATTGAAGCCGATCTCGAAACTGTCCGAGCCATATTCGGCGGACAGTTCCTCGGCCGCGGTGCCGTTATCCGGAGAAGTGACGGTGAGCGTTACCCGGTCCTTGTCGAGCCCCATCTTGACCGCGCGGGTCTTTTCAGTGGCAATCGTCGCCACGCGATCGACGCCCTCGTAGAAACTGCGCGGGTCCACCTTGAGCAATTTGTCGTTCCCGGTCGGGATGACTCGCGAATAATCGGGAAATGTGCCGTCGATCAGCTTGCTGGTGAGGACGACTCCGCCCTCACCGCCCAAGGTGAAACGAATCTTGCTGGCAGAGAGGTCGATCTGGACATTGACGTCGAGCGATTCCTCGAGGAGCTTGCGCAGCTCCGCCACTGCCTTTCGGGGCACGATCACGTCCGGCATGCCCTCTGCGCCATCGGGACGCGGCAGGGTAAACCTCGCCAGGCGATGCCCGTCCGTCGCCGCCGCCTTGAGCACGGGCTGGTCTTCGTCGGAGACGTGCAGGAAGATGCCGTTGAGGTAGTAACGCGTCTCTTCGGTGGAGATGGCGAAGCGCGTGCGGTCGATCAGCTCGGCGAGCGTTTTGGCCGGCAGTTCGAAGCTGGTGGGCAGATCGCCCTCGACGATCACCGGGAAATCATCGCGCGGCAGCGTAGGCAGTTTGAACCGGCTGCGGCCCGCCTTGACCTCCATGCGATTATCGGCGGTTTCGAGGCTGACCTGACTCCCTTCGGGCAGCTTGCGGGCGATGTCGAACAGGAGGTGGGCCGAGACCGTCACCGCTCCCGCATCCTCGACGCTGGCGGCGCTCATGTGTTCGACCACCTGCAGATCGAGATCGGTCGCCATCACCTTCAGCCCGTCGCCCTCGGCTTCGATCAACACGTTGGACAAGATGGGAATAGTGTTGCGCCGCTCGACGACGGACTGCACGTGGGAAAGACAGCGCAATAGCGTCGCGCGTTCGATTGTGGCCTTCATCGGTCCTGCTCAAGCCCCTTCTGTGCGCGACGGGCCGGAATCGCCCGAGAAGCGCCGGATCTGGATAGCGACCTTAGCGGTAGGGGCAAGTAGGACAAGGTCCAGCGGAAGCGTCGGTCGATTGCTTGGGGATAAACTTGCCCTCACCCCATCATCGCCATTCCGCCGTTCACGTGCAGCGTCTGGCCGGTGACATACGCTGCCTCGTCGCTGGCGAGATAGGCCACCGCAGCTCCGATCTCGTCGCCCTCACCCATCCGGCCCATCGGGATGCGGGCATTGATCGCACCCTTCTGCTTGTCGTCGAGCTGTTCCGTCATTGCTGTCCGGATAAAACCCGGGGCGACGCAGTTGACCGTGATGTTTCGGCTGGCGAGTTCCTGCGCCAAGCTCTTGCTCATGCCCGTCAGCCCCGCCTTGGCGGCGACATAGTTCATCTGGCCCGGGTTGCCCGTGTGGCCTACGATACTGGTGATAGAGATGATCCGCCCGCCCCGCGCCTTCATCATGGGCCGGGCCGCGGCGCGCATCAGCCGGAAGCTCGCCTCCAGATTGATGGCGATGACCTCGTCCCACTCCTCGTCCTTCATCCGCATCGCGAGATTGTCGCGCGTGATGCCGGCGTTGTTAATGAGAATGTCCATGCTGCCGAGCGTATCGACGGTGGCGGGGACAAGCTCTTCGACCTGAGTGGTGTCGGACAGATTGCAGGTGATCTCGACGTGATCCCCGCCGACCTCGTCGATCAATTGCTCGCGGAAGCTGCGCAGCTTTGACGCATTCGAACCCGACAGCGCCAGCCGCGCGCCCTGCCGCGCAAGCGCATAGGCGATCGCCGACCCGATGCCGCCGCTGGCCCCGGTCACGAGCGCGGTCTTTCCTTCGAGGCTGAACATCAGGCGTTCTCCTTGGCGTAATTCTCGAGATCTTCCATCGTGACGAGGCTGGTAGCTCTAGCCTCGGGATCGGTCCTCCCTATCATCGGGCCGAGTACCTTCCCTCCCAGCTCGACGAAGCGCTCGACGCCGTTCGCGCGCATGGCGAGCACGCTCTCACGCCAGCGGACGCGACCAGTGACCTGTTCGACCAACAGGCGCTGCTCTTCCTTCGGATCGCCGACCTTCGCGGCCGTAACATTGGCGTAGAGCGGAACGGCGAAGACTTGCGGCGGGGACGCGGCCAGAGCCTCTTCCATCCGGTCGGCGGCGGGCTGCATCAGCGAGCAGTGGAAGGGCGCCGAGACGGGCAGTTTGATCCCGCGCTTGATGCTGTGATCCTTCGCCAGTTCAATCGCGCGAGCGATAGCGTCCGCATGACCGGAAATGACAACCTGACCGGGATCGTTGTCATTCGCGATTTCGCACACTTGACCTTGCGCAGCGGCCTCGACGAGCGCGGTCGCCTTGTCGATATCCGCGCCCAGCAGCGCCGCCATTGCTCCCACGCCCACCGGCACCGCGGCCTGCATGGCCTGCCCGCGCAGCTTAAGCAGGCGCGCCGTATCGGAAAGCGTGAACGCGCCCGAAGCGCAGAGCGCGGTGTATTCGCCGAGCGAGTGACCCGCGACGCACTTGGCCTCTTCCGCCAGTTTCACCCCAAACTCGCGCTCCAGCACGCGCAAGGTGGCGATGGCATTGGCCATGATCGCGGGCTGCGCGTTTTCGGTCAACGTGAGTTGGTCCTCGGGACCGTCGCGCATGATCGCAGAGAGTTTCTGGGACAGCGCGTCGTCGACTTCCTGGAACACTTCGCGCGCGTGGGTGCTGGCATCGGCGAGATCGGCGCCCATACCGACCTTTTGGCTCCCCTGTCCCGGGAAAACGAACGCAGTCATGCAACTCTCCTTCTGCCGCGCGCCCTATGCCCGCGCGCCGCTATCAGCAAGGGCCGAAGGGTACGATCTTGTTTGCCGCATCGTGACCGATATCGGCGCGGCCGACGTAGGCGATGCCAGCGCGCTCGCACCAGTCCCGCGCAATCGCTTCTTCATCGGCACCGAAGGGGCGATCGTTCTCGGGCACCTGGCTGATTCTCCCCAGACGCAGGCCAGCGATATCGCGCAAGTGCTGCGTCACGTGGAAGAACAGCCGGTCGATGGCATAGAGATGCTCTGCCACTTCTTCGACCATCACGACATGGCCCGAGAGATCGGGGGCGAGTTCGGTTCCCACCAGCATAGCCAATGTCGTGAGATTAAAAGCAGCCGCGGGAGTTTCGCCCAGATGGGGTTCAAGACCTTGCTCGCCACCGCAAAGCCAATCGAGCGCGCGATAGATCGCCTCGTCCCCGCCGGCATGCTTGATATCGCCCACCAGCGGGCCATGAGCGGGTGTGCCGATCCCATTTCTATAAAGCGCCCCAAGCAGGAAACCCGTGTCGGAATAGCCGAGATACCGCTTCCGCCGCGCGGCGCCGTTCATCCCCGACACTGCTCGCGCGGCAATGCGGTTGGAGCCGTACCCCCCCATGGCGAACCACACCGCATCGAAAGCCGGGTCGTTGGCGCAGTCGAGCAAGGCCTCCAGCCGCGCGTCGTCATCGCCGGCGAAATGTCCCTCCTCGATAAAGGACTGGTCGTGAAAATGCAGCTCGACATCGTTTCGCCCGGCGGCGAGCGTCTGCACCGCGTCCGCGCGCTGCCGCCGCAATCGCTTCCCCGGGGCGCAGATCGCGATCCTTTTCATGGGGCGATCCCTAGCGCGCTTGTCATCGGCAGCACAACTGCATAGCGCGCGCGCAATGAGCGACTTTCCTTCTCCCGAGGAACTGCTGGCGCGCCCGTTCTTCTTCGTCGGCATCGGTGGTTCGGGCATGCTGCCGCTGGCGCAAATTCTCAAGGGACGCGGCTGCGCGGTGGCGGGGTCCGACCGCAGCTTCGACCAAGGCCGCACACCGGAAAAATTTGCTGCCATGGAAACGCAGGGCCTCGAGTTGCATCCGCAAGACGGCAGCGGCGTGGTTTCGGGCGAGCAGATCGTCGTCGCGTCCGCGGCGGTGGAGGACAGCGTGCCGGAGATCGCGCGTGCGAAGGAGTTCGGCTGTCTCCGCCTGACCCGCGCGGAGCTGAACTCAATTTTGTTCAACACCAGCGGGGCAGGCATCGCTGTCGCTGGGACCAGCGGGAAATCTACCGTCACCGGAATGCTGGGATGGATTCTTCACCACGCCGGTCGCCAGCCCACCATCATGAACGGCGCCGTGATGAAGAATTTCGTCTCCCAGGATCGCCCATTCGCTAGCGCGCTCGTCGGCGGGGAGAGCCTTTACGTCAGCGAGGTCGATGAAAGCGACGGGTCGATCGCGCTTTATCGTCCAGCGGTTGGCGTGCTGCTCAACGTTAGCCTCGACCACATGGGGATGGAAGATCTGCGCAAGCTTTTCGGCGATTATCTGGCACGTAGCCGCATTGCCGTCGTGAATGCGGATGACGAGGAGGCGCTTGAGCTCCTGCCGCGGGCAAACAAAGTCATAAGTTTCGGCATCGTGCGCGAGCAGGCGCAGATAGGTGTTTGGCCCGGCAGCGTCGCCGAAGGTCCCATGCGCCAGGCCGCGGTGGTAATCGACCGGCACGACGGGTCGGAACACGCTCTTCGGCTCGCCATGCCGGGGCGCCATAATCTTTCGAACGCGCTCGCCGCCGTCGCGGCAGCGGCCGCGACCGGAGTACCGATAGCTCTGGCGGTCGAAGCGTTGGCGGGGTTCAAGGGTCTTGCCCGGCGCTTCGACATTGTCGGCACCACGGTGTCGGCCATCACGGTGATCGATGATTTCGGCCACAATCCGGAAAAATGCGCCGCCACCCTGCGAACGCTCAAGGCGCACCCGGGCCGCATCCTCGCGTTTTTCCAGCCCCACGGCTACGGACCCCTGCGACAGATGGGCACCGAGCTTGCGGAGACTTTCGCTCAGGAGCTCGGCGAGGATGATCGGGTGTTGATGTGCGATCCGGTCTATCTCGGCGGAACGGTCGATCGCAGCGAAGGAAGCGAGCGGATAGTGCGAATGGTTGAGGATGCCGGCGGCCATGCCGAATACATTCCGACCCGCAAGGCGGTGAGCGACCGTCTGGCCAGCCTCGCGATGCCCGGCGATCGTATCGTCGTGATGGGTGCGCGGGACGACACATTGTCCGCTTTCGCCCGCGAATTGTTCACCCGGTTGGAGTAGCCTCCCCGCCTGTCATTGCGGCGGCGCCCGGCGGCGGATTTGCCCCCGGCTCGTAACGATACAGGACCGAACGGTTCCGGCCCATCGCCTTGGCGCTGTAAAGAGCGGAATCGGCTTCGGCAAAGGCATCGTAGAGCGGCTGGCCGCGACCGAGCGTAGCGCCCAGACTTATCGTGATCTTCGGCAAACCCCGGGATCCGCCTGGAAATTGCAATGCCGCGACCCGCTCGCGCAGCATCTCGCAAATCGAGACCAGTTCGGCTGCTTGCAGAGCAGAGCAGATCACGGCAAATTCCTCGCCTCCCAGCCGGAAGATCCGCGCGCGTGCGAGCGGTCGAAGCGCCCGTTGCATTTCAACTGCGGTTCGCCTCAGCACCATGTCGCCTGCCTGGTGCCCGTGTGCATCGTTGATCGGCTTGAAACGGTCGATATCCGCCACGATCAACCCCTGCCCTTCCTGCAAGAACTTGACCGCGTCAAAGGCCCTGCGGTTGAGCAGGCCCGTCAGTGGATCGGTGCTCGCCATCTGGCCCATGCGCACCGCATGACTGCGCGCCTGGTTGCGATCCTGCTTCAGGATCAGGAAACGATCGCCCACCGCAAGCGATGTGCCGATCGCCTGGACCGCCATCGCAACGAAGATGAGATCATCGAGCGGGAACGGCAGCTGAATAAGACCCGCCGCTTGCATGACCCGGACCAATCCCGCCAGGAAGGCAACCGAAAGCGCCGCAAGGATCCAGCGCGCCGAGCGGCTGCCTTTCCCGATCGCAACGGTCAGCACTGCCAGCGCGGCAAGGCCCGCCGGGATGAAGGCAAGCAGATACAGCGTGTTGATCGACATTCGTGCCGCATCGCCTGCAACCAGGGCGACAAGCTTGGTCAGGACGAGCAACACCGCCGCGCCGACCAGCGCCTGCACCATCCATCGGCTTCGCACTTTCCTCTCAAGCATCCCCAGCA
>JBBSMH010000014.1:0-14649 GCA_038233275.1 Sphingomonadales bacterium
ATCGGCTGGTTCGATCTCAACGAGAAGGAGCCGATGATCGAGATCGCGCGCGCCGCAACGAACCTGAAATGGCTCAACTCGCTCTATGCCGGGCTGGATTTCCTCCCGCTCGACCTGCTGCGCGAGCGCGGCGTGACGGTGACCAATGGCGCGGGGATCAACGCCATCACCATCGCTGAATACACCGTCATGCTGATGCTCGCCCATGCCAAGGGCTACGCGCAAGTGGTCCGCGCGCAGGACCGGCACGAATGGCTGCTCGATAGCCCCGGAAAGCGGGAGCTTGCCCGAGAGCGCGTATTGTTGCTGGGCCTCGGCGCGATCGGGAGCCTCATCAGGACGCGGCTCGAAGCCTTCGACATGGAGGTTGTCCCGGTCCGCCGATCGGGCGGCGAGGGCGCCTTGGGGCCGGCGGAATGGCGCGCCGAACTGGGCAGTTTCGACTGGGTTATCCTGGCTGTTCCGTCCACGCCCGAGACCGCCGGCATGATCGGCGCCGAAGAACTTGCGGCGATGAAGCCCACTGCGGTGCTGGTGAATATCGCGCGCGGCGAGGTGGTGGACCAAAAGGCGCTGGTCGCGGCGCTGGAAACCAGAGCGATCGAGGCAGCGCTGCTGGATGTCACCACGCCCGAGCCGCTGCCCGAGGATCACCCGCTATGGAGCCTCGACAACGCTCAGGTGACCATGCACCTCTCGGGCCGCGCGCAGTCGAAGATGTTCCAGCGCTCGGCCGATCGCTTCGTCGAGAACCTCGCCCGCTGGCATTGCGGCGAGAGGGTCGAGCCGCAGCTCGATCTCGAACTCGGCTACTGACTCGCGTCTATCCGTCTGATACGCGTGGCGACGGTCGCGCAGGGGACGGTGCCGTTGGCGCCGCAGGGGAGATTGGCGCGTGGGCGACACCAAGAAAGCATCCGACCTTTTCATAGAGTGCCTCGAGGCCGAGGGTTGCGAATATATCTTCGGCGTGCCGGGAGAGGAAAATCTCGATTTCCTCGACAGCCTCAGCCGTTCGGACACAATCAAGCTCATACTCACGCGGCACGAGCAGGGCGCGGGCTTCATGGCCGCCACCTACGGACGGCACACGGGCAAGACCGGCGTGTGCATCGCTACGCTGGGGCCCGGCGCGACCAATTTCATTACTGCCGCGGCCTATGCGCAGCTGGGCGGAATGCCGATGATGATGATCACCGGGCAAAAGCCGATCAAGAAGAGCAAGCAGGGCCGCTTCCAGATTCTCGACGTGGTCGCGATGATGGGGCCGATAACCAAATTCACCCATCAACTCGCCGCGGGCGACAACATCCCTAGCCGGGTCCGCGAAGCCTATCGCCTGGCCGAGGAGGAAAAGCCGGGCGCGGTGCACCTCGAACTGCCCGAGGACATCGCCGAAGAGAAAACCGACGCCGAGCCTATCGTCCGCTCGACCGCGCGGCGCCCCAGCGCCGAGCCCAAGGCGGTGCGCCAGGCGGTTCAGGCCATCGAAAACGCGAAGGCGCCCGTGCTGGTGATCGGCGCTGGCGCGAACCGCAAGATGACCGGCCGGATGTTGGAACAATTCGTCGAGAAGACCGGCATCCCCTTCCTCACCACGCAGATGGGCAAGGGGGTGATCGACGAGCGCCACCCCAAATTCCTCGGCTGCGCCGCGCTTTCGGCGGGCGATTTCGTCCATCGCGCAGTGGAAGATTCCGACTGCATCATCAATGTCGGCCACGACGTGATCGAGAAGCCGCCGTTCTTCATGAAGCGGGACGGGGCCTGCGTAATCCACGTTTCGACCAAGACCGCCGAGGTCGACCCGGTCTATTTCCCGCAGATTGAGGTGATTGGCGACATCGCCAACGCCGTCTGGCAGATCAAGGAAGACATCACGCCCAACCGGTCGTGGAACTTCGATCACATGATCGCCTACCACCAGGCCGAGCTCGATCACACCGGCAAACTCGCGGCGGACGCACGCTTCCCGATCTTCCCACCGCATCTGGTCCAGCAGATCCGCGACGCTATGCCGCATGACGGGATCATCTGCCTCGACAACGGCGTCTACAAGATCTGGTTCGCGCGCGGCTACACCGCCTATCTGCCCAACACCGTGCTGCTCGACAACGCGCTCGCCACCATGGGCGCGGGCCTGCCCAGCGCGATGATGAGCGCGATGCTGTACCCTGAGCGAAGGGTGATGGCGATCTGCGGCGACGGCGGCTTCATGATGAACGACCAGGAGATGGAGACCGCGGTGCGCCTGGGCCTCAATCTCACCGTCCTCATCCTGCGCGACGATGCCTATGGCATGATCCGCTGGAAACAGGCGAACATGGGCTTTGCCGATTTCGGCCTGACCTATGGCAATCCGGATTTCGTGAAATTTGCCGAAAGCTTCGGCGCGCACGGTCACCGTGTGGAGAGCAGCGATCATCTGCGCGAGACGCTCAGCGCTTGCCGCGACACGCCCGGGGTCCACCTTATCGACTGCCCGGTCGATTATTCGGAGAACGACCGGATCCTGAATAAGGACATCAAGGATTTGTCCAGGAACCTTTAGGATCGGCCGGGTGAAGGAGAGGAAATTGCCCCAGCTCAAAGACACCTATCCGCTGTATCTCAACAATGAAGCGGCGCAGCCCAACACCGATCTGGAGGTGACCGACAAATACACCGGGGAGGTCGCTTTTCGGACTGCGCTCGCCACGCCCGAAATCATCGACCAGGCGATCGCCGGCGCGGTCGAGGCGACCGAGCCGATGGCGCGGCTGGCGAGCTACGAGAGGCAGGCGGTGCTCCAGCACTGCGTCGACCGGTTCCGCGAGCGGTTCGACGAGCTTGCCTATGCACTGTGCGTGGAAGCGGGCAAGCCGATCAAGGATTCGGAAGGCGAGGTCACGCGGCTGATCGACACCTTCCGTATCGCTGCGGAAGAGTCGGTGCGGATGTATGGCGAGGTCATGCCGCTCGACATCTCCGAGCGCGCCAAGGGCTACCAGGCGATCTGGAAGCGCTATCCGATCGGGCCGTGCAGCTTCATTTCACCCTTCAACTTTCCGCTCAACCTCGCCGCACACAAGGTAGCTCCCGCGATCGCGGTCGGTTGCCCCTTCGTGATGAAGCCCGCGAGCAAGACCCCGCTCGGCGCGATCATCATGGGCGAGGTGCTGGCCGAGACCGATCTGCCCAAGGGCGCCTTCTCGATCCTGCCGGCAAGCCGCGATGGCGCGGATCTGTTCACCGAGGACGAGCGGTTTAAGCTGCTCAGTTTCACCGGCTCGCCCGCCGTGGGCTGGGAACTCAAGGCCAAGAGCGGCAAGAAAAAGGTCGTGCTGGAACTCGGCGGCAATGCGGCGGTGATCATCGATCAGGACGCCGATCTCGATGACGCGCTCGAACGGGTGATTTTCGGCGCCTTCTACCAGAGCGGGCAGAGCTGCATCGGCGTGCAGCGGATCATCATCCACGAAAGCGTCTACGACCGGTTCAAGGAGATGCTGGTCGCACAAACGAAGGGCCTGGTCGCGGGGGATCCGAAAGACCGTAACACTTTTATCGGGCCGATGATTTCGGAGGGCGAAGCCAAGCGGCTCAAGGGCTGGATCGACGAGGCGGTAGAAGGCGGCGCGAAACTGCTGTGCGGCGGCGGACGCCAAGGCAACATGCTCGAAGCGACTCTGCTCGAAGGCGTCGACAAGCATGCCAGGGCGCTCAATGGGGAAGCCTTCGGACCCCTTGCGATCCTTCAGAAGTTCTCCGATTTCGACGACGCGCTGGCCGAGGTGAACCGCAGCGAGTTCGGCCTGCAGGCGGGTATCTTCACCCGCGATCTGTTCAAGATGTTCGACGCGTGGGACCGGCTCGAGGTCGGTGGCATCGTCATAAACGACGTGCCCTCCTACCGCGTCGACAACATGCCCTATGGCGGGGTCAAGGATTCCGGGCTCGGCCGAGAGGGCATCCGCTTTGCGATGGAAGACATGACCGAAATCCGCAATCTGGTGATCCGGCGCACCTAGGCGTCTTCCAGCAGCAGCAGTTCGCATTCCACCACCAGCCGGGGGCTCGGCAACAGGCGGTGCTCGGTCCCGGTCACGGTGGCGTCGGCCACCAATTGGCCCGGAATGGCAAATTCGTGCTCGGGCAATTCGGCGATGAAATGCTCGCCCGCCTCGACCGCCTCCTCGCCCGCGAACAGCATTGTGAGGCTGTGGCGCGTGCCTGCAAAGGTGATGCTCGCCCAGGCCTTTTCACGATATTTGAGGACCTGACCTCGGAAATCGCCGAGCGTTTCGAGTGCCGTGCGGAGGCGGTCCCCTGCGGTACGGCGAGAGGGTCGCGGCCTGCGGGCACGGGGCGCGGCGGCTAGGTCAGACATAGAGCGGCTCCTCGTAATCGTTCATCCAGCGGCGGATGCGGCTTTCGGTGGCCGCGCGCGGAATGCGGCCCATGCGCAAGTCCAGCACGAAGCGCGGATCCTGCGCGGCGAGCCGGCCAAATTTTGTTGCCGCCATCTCATGACGGCGAAGGAATTTTTCGACGGCGCGTATCAACATGCGAACCTCCGGCTGGCTGAAGGAAGCGACTCGGCGCTTGACGAATCGCTCGATGTTCTCGATTTGTTCCCTGAGAAATCCTACTTGTCTAGGAAAAATCCTGTGGTATAGGAAATTTCTCGCATGCGTGCTTCGCGAAACTGATTTTTCAAACGAGCAGCGCAAGAAGGAGGCAGGATGGCGGAAATCGCAACTCCTGATCGGGCGCGCCTCGTCGAGTTGGCGGAGGCCAATCGCGCCAGCCTGTCTTCACTGTCGGCCATGCTCGGGCGCAACCCGAGCTATCTGCAGCAATTCGTGCGCAAAGGTTCTCCGCGCAAGCTCGAAGAGGCGGACCGGCGGAAGCTCGCTCGGTTCTTCGGGGTGGGCGAAGTCGAACTGGGAGCCGATCCCGACCATGCGACCGCAATGCACGAGAGCGATTTCCTCGCCGTGCCACGTTTGCCGCTCGATGCCTCCGCCGGGCCCGGAGCCTATGGCGCTGAGGAAATTTCCCTGGACGCGTTCCGTTTCTCCAAACGATGGCTGCGCGAGATGGGGTTGGAGGGCGCGGATCTTTCCGCCATCCGCGTCGAAGGCGACAGCATGGAGCCGCTCCTGCGCAGCGGCGACGAGATCTTCGTCGATCGCAACAAGCGCTCCGGCGAGGGCGTCTTCGTAGTCCGCATCGGCGATGCGCTCCACGTCAAGCAGGTCCACGCCAGCGCACCCGCCCGGATCAAGCTGATCAGCGCCAATGACGCTTACGCCCCTATCGAACTCGCGCGCGAGGAGGTCGAGGTCATCGGACGCGTGGTCTGGAAGGGTGGGCGGGTCTAGGCAAAGGCTTCGGGTGACGGTGGCCACCGGTTTGGCATGGAACAAAAATCCCGGCTTTGCGTAATTCAGGCACTCTCGCGCGTTGGTGGAGCGCGACTATGACCAACGCAGGAGTTCGAACCATGAAAAAGACAATTCTCGCCGCTACTCTCGCCGGAACCATGACGCTCGGAGGCTGCGCCGCACTCGGCACCGGCCTCGGCGGTATTCTCGGTGATGACAATAACAATAGCGGCTACGGGTACGGCAGCAACAACGATTTCGAACGAGCCGCAGTGAATGCCTGCGGTCGTGAGGCCTCGCGTTACGGCCGCGTCGCGATCGACCAGGTGACGCAAGTCAGCCGCGATGTCGTCCGGGTTGTCGGTCGCACCGATTCGCGTGACAGCCGCAGAGACCAGTTCTCTTGCGCCTTCCGCAGCGACAACCGCATCGTGGAATTCAGGTTCTACTAGGTTCTGCCCTTCGGGAGGGGACTTCCCGGTTGCAAATCGGCATGCTGACCGCCATTTCCGGTGCATGAGCGAAGCCCCCTCCACGCCCCCGATAAAAGCGGGCATCGTGCCCGTCACACCTCTCCAGCAGAACTGTTCGCTGGTCTGGTGCACCGCGACCAACAAGGCTGCGTTGATCGATCCCGGCGGCGATCTGGACAAGCTGAAAGCAGCGGTTGCCCAGACCGGCGTGGAGCTGGAAAAGATCCTCATCACGCACGGTCACATCGACCATTGCGGCGAGGCCGGTATTCTGGCGAAGGAACTGGGCCTGAAGATAGAGGGGCCCCATGAAGCCGATCGGTTCTGGATCAGCCGCCTCGATGACGACGGGCGCAAATACGGCATCAACGGCCAGGTGTTCGAGCCCGACCGCTGGTTGGCGGACGGCGATACCGTCACCGTCGGCGAACTGGAACTCGAAGTGATCCACTGCCCCGGCCACACCCCCGGCCACGTGATCTTCTTTCATCGACCCAGCAAGTTCGCCGTGGTCGGCGATGTCCTGTTCCAGGGCAGCATCGGGCGCACCGATTTCCCCATGGGCAATCACCGGGACCTGATCGACGCGATCACGCAGAAGCTCTGGCCGCTGGGTAACGATGTCACCTTCATTCCCGGCCACGGGCCGACCAGCACCTTCGGCCACGAGCGCAAGACCAACGCTTTCGTCAGCGACGCGGCGTTGGCCTAAGTACGGGCGCGCGCCGGGTTTTAAAGCACGCCGAGTGCGACCATCGTCGCGACCACGCCCAACCCCACCAGTGTCAGCATGGTGATGACGACGCCTAGCTGGCGCATGCGGTGCGGACCTTCGGCGTCCATGCCGATTGCATGCGCTACGCGGCCAAGCATGTAGACGCCGGCAACATAGGCCAGCCACGGCGCTCCCCACCCGGCGATCTCGATCGCGGCGATGAGCACGAGAACGAACGGGGTATGTTCGACGAAATTGAGCTGCGCGCGCATCCGCCGGGTAAGCGGGCCGCCGCCATCGTCGCCGTGAATCACCTTGTGCTTCATCCGCATCTGGCCGCAGCGGACCGAGAGCCAGATGGTGATTAGCGCAGCCGCGGCCGCAGCGGTTAGGGTAACCGGCAAGAACATCGCGAAATCCTCCCTGTATTTGCGGTCTTGCTAGGGCGTGATCGCATCGCTTGCAACGGGTGAGAATTTCGCTATAGCGCGCGCCTTCACCGTCACTCGAAGGGCGTCGCGGGCCGCACATGCACTTGTGCGGCGCCGGACCTTCGCCTAGGGCGGCCACCGAACGAATTGAATCATTTGAGGAACAGGTGCCGCCATGGCCGTCCCCAAGAGAAAAGTATCGCCCCACCGCCGCGGCAATCGTCGCGCGCATGATTCGCTCGCGGTCGAGCCTCATCACGAGTGCTCGAACTGCGGCGAGCTCAAGCGCCCGCACAATTTGTGCCAGCATTGCGGTTATTACAACGGTCGCGAAGTCGTCGCAGTCGGTCTCTGACCCCGCGGGGCCAGAACGATTAACCGGAGAACGCCATGAGCCTGCCGCGTATCGCGATTGATGCGATGGGCGGCGATGAAGGCGTGCGCGTGATGATCGACGGGGCCGCGATGGCCCGGCGTCGGCACGAGAAGTTCCAGTTCCTGCTGGTGGGCGACAAGCCGCGCATCGAAGCTGCGCTGGAAACTCATCCCAACATGCGGGGCGCCTCCGAAATCCTCCACTGCGAAGGCGTGGTCGGCGGCGACGAGCAGCCGAGCAGGGCGCTGCGCCGCGCGCGGACCACCTCGATGGGGCTGGCAGTCAATGCGGTAAAGCAGGGGCAGGCGGGCGCTGCGGTATCCGCCGGCAACACCGGTGCGCTGATGGCGATGAGCAAGCTCGCGCTGCGCACCATGCCGGGGATCGACCGGCCTGCCCTGGCCGCGCTGCTGCCCACGCTCGAAGACCACGACGTGATCATGCTGGACCTTGGGGCGAACCGTGAATGCGATGCGCGCAACCTCGTCCAGTTCGCCATCATGGGCGCGGCCTATTCGCGCATCGTCTCCGGCCGAGAGCGGCCGCGCGTGCGGCTGCTCAACATCGGAACGGAGGAAACCAAGGGCACCGATGAATTGCGCGACGCCTCCGCCACCTTGCGCTCGGCCACCAGCCTCGAACTCGATTTCGAAGGCTTCGTCGAGGCGGACAAGATCAATCGCGGCTACGTCGACGTCGTGGTGACCGACGGCTTTTCGGGCAATATTGCGCTAAAGGCGATCGAAGGAACCGCGCGCTTCGTTACCGATCTGCTGCGGAACGCCTTCAGCTCCTCGTTGCGCTCGAAAATCGGTTTTCTCGTCTCGCGCCCGGCGACCGAGCTGCTCAAGCATCATCTCGATCCCAACAACCACAATGGCGCGGTCTTCCTCGGGCTCAACGGGGTGGTGGTGAAGAGCCACGGCAGCGCGACGGCCAAGGGAGTTGCCAATGCGGTGGAGGTTGCCGCGCGGCTGCTCGAAGACGACATCACCAACCGCATCGCGCGCGATCTCGGCGAATTGGGCGAGGGCGCGCTGCGCGAGGCGGGCAACGGTGATGGGGCTGTGAAGTGATCCGCTCGGTCCTGCGCGGCTCCGGCTCGGCACTGCCGGCCAAGGTGGTTAGCAATGCCGAGCTTGCCGAGCGCATCGACACCAGCGACGAATGGATCGTGGAGCGCACGGGCATTCGCCAGCGCTACATCGCCGGCGAGGGAGAAACCACCTCGAGCCTCGCCACCCAGGCGGCGGAAAAGGCGCTGGAAGCCGCGGGCATCGATGCAGGCGCGATCGACCTGATCGTACTCGCCACCGCAACACCGGACCACACGTTTCCTGCCTCTGCCACCCAGGTCCAGCACGCGCTGGGATGCGGCGGCGGCATCGCCTTCGATGTCCAGGCGGTCTGCTCGGGCTTTCTCTACGCACTGGCGACAGCCGACTCGATGCTCCGCACCGGCCTTGCCGAACGCGCGCTGGTGATCGGCGCGGAGACTTTCTCGCGCATTCTCGACTGGGAGGATCGCACCACCTGCGTGCTGTTCGGCGATGGCGCGGGCGCCGTGGTACTCGAAGCGCAAGAAGTGGACGAAGGCGGGCCCGGAATTCTCGCGACGCGGCTGCATGCGGCGGGCGAGCACAAGGAACTGCTTTACGTCGACGGCGGCCCATCGACAACGGGGACGGTCGGCAAACTGCGCATGAAGGGTCGCGAGGTGTTCCGCCATGCGGTGGTCAATTTGGCCGATGTGCTGAACGAAGTGCTTGAAGAGACAGGATTTACCGCCGAGGATATCGACTGGGTCGTGCCCCATCAGGCCAATGCCCGCATCCTCGACGCGACCGCGCGCAAGCTCGGGCTTCCGCCGGAAAAAGTGATCGTCACGGTCGACCGGCACGCCAACACATCGGCCGCCTCGGTTCCGCTCGCCCTCGATGTAGCGGTGCGCGACGGGCGGATCAAACCGGGCGATCTGGTAATGTTCGAAGCGATGGGGGGCGGGTTCACATGGGGCGCCTCGCTGGCCCGGATGTAACGTTCTGGGGCAATTCTCCCAGTCCGCGTTGCGAATGCGCGGATTGGCGATTAAGGTTTCGGAAATTAACACTCTCCGGGTCGCTCTAGAGAAGGAGGCAAGCGGTATGCGTTCCGTAGGCACGCTGACTCGCGCCGATCTGGCCGAAACCCTCAACCGCAAGATGGGCCTTTCTCGCTCCGAATCGCTCGGCATGGTCGAAGCGATTATGGAGAAGATGTGCGAGGCGCTATCCAAAGGCGAAAACGTCAAGATTTCCGGCTTCGGCAGCTTCGTGCTGCGTGACAAGAAGGAGCGCATCGGCCGCAATCCCAAGACGGGGGTGGAGGTGCCGATCATTGCGCGTCGGGTGCTGACCTTCCGCGCCAGCCAATTGCTCAAGGACCGGATCGCCAGGGGCTAACGCCGGCCGGGGAAAGGATGCCGATGGCCGATTTCGAGGACGGGAAGGAAGCAGGCGCGCTGCGCACCATCGGCGAGGTGAGCAAGGCGCTAGGCATCAAGACCCATGTACTGCGTTACTGGGAACAGCAGTTCCCCATGCTCAAACCGCTCAAGCGTAGCGGGGGGCGGCGGTACTATCGGTCCGAGGACGTCGAATTGGTCCGGCGGATCGACACGCTGGTCAACCACGAGGGTTACACGCTCAAGGGCGCGAAAGCAGCGCTCAAGGGTACAGGCGGCGCGCGGCTAATGGGGGATGAGGATACGCCATCGGGGGCTCGCGCGGATCATGGCCGAGCGCCGATCAGCCCACAGGCCCTGCGCCAACGGCTCAAGGCGATCAGGGATGAGCTCGAGGTTGCCCTCGCGGGCTGAGCCGCTAATTTTTGCCTCGTCGTCGCAATACCGAGAACCAGGCGGGCGGCTCGAGTGAAAACCATCTTGGCTTTGCGTCCTGCACTCTGGCTGATCCTGGCAGTGCCGGGGTCGTGGATCCTGTTCCGCTGGGCCGCCACGCCCGATGCCTACGGCTATGGCCATGCCATAGGCGATAGCGGAGACTGGGCCGCCTGGCTGTTGTTGTTGACTCTCGCCGTCACGCCCCTCCGCCTGTTGTTTCGGAGGTCCGGATGGTCCGCGTGGCTAGTGCGGCGCAGACGCGACTTCGGCGTCGCCAGCTTCACCTACGCTGTGGGACACACCGGGATATACATTGCGAACAAGGCGTCGCTCGACGCGGTCCTGGTGGAATGGACCTCGCCGGACCTGCTTGCCGGCTGGCTGGCCCTGCTGCTGTTCGTGCCGCTCGCGGTAACTTCCAACGACGTGGCGATGCGCGCCATGAAGCGATCATGGAAGCGGCTGCACCGCCTTGTCTACCCGGCGGCCGTCCTGACCTTTCTTCACTGGGCGCTGGCGGCCTTCGATCCGATGACGGCCTACCTCCATATCGCGGTACTGGCCGTCATCGAATCTGTCAGGATCGCGCTCCAGCGGCGTCAGAGGGTGACGTAGCGGCGGAACCGCTCGACTTCGGTCTCGTCGACGTATTTGCCGATCTCGCGATCGAATTCGGCCATGTCCTCGTACGGACGGTATTCGAGGAATTCGACGATCATGCGATCGGTCATGCCGGGGATTAGCGCGACTTCCTCGCGGCTGGCGGAATTGAGGTTGACCGGCACGAACACAATTTTGAGCGCATCGGAGGCTTCATCCGCCGGCAGCGCGGCATTGAGGTTCACGACGCTGTCATAAGGCTGGCCGGCCACGATCCGGTCGGCGGTTTCCCGCGAGAGACCCGCGGCGACGAGCTGTTCCGTCGTGGCAGTGCTGGCATCCAGCACTTCGCCGGAAGCGGCCCTCTCTCCCTCCATTGCCGTCTGGGTTGCGGCCATCTCGCCTTCGGCCGCGGGGGCTGCCGTTTCTTCGGCGGTTTCCGAACAGGCCAACAACGCCACGGCGGCGGACATCATCGAGATGGGGAAAACGATATTGCGCATAAGTGATTCCTTCCTGGTGAAGGCTCGCCTTAACTTGGCTGTGGCTAGTTGCGAACCCTTCGCAACAAAAAATCGTCGATCCGGGAGGAAGGGAATTATTCCGCCGCCAACATTTCTTCCGCCGCACCCAGGTCCACGCTTACCAGGCGGCTGATGCCTTTTTCGATCATCGTCACTCCGAACAGGCGGTGCATGCGGCTCATCGTCACGGCGTTGTGAGTGACGATAAGATAGCGGGTGCTGGTTTCGCGCACCATTGCGTCGAGCAGGTCGCAGAAGCGGTCGATATTGGCATCGTCCAGCGGCGCGTCCACTTCATCCAGCACGCAGATCGGCGCAGGGTTGGTGAGGAACAGCGCGAAGATCAGCGCGATCGCGGTCAGCGCCTGCTCGCCCCCCGATAGCAGCGTCAGTGAATGCAGCCGCTTGCCTGGCGGTTGCGCGAAGATTTCAAGCCCGGCCTCAAGCGGATCGTCGCTGTCGATCAGCGCCAGGTGCGCCTGCCCGCCCTCGAACAGCTGGGCGAATAGGCGCCGGAAATGCCTGTCGACCTGTTCGAAGGCCTCTCGCAGCCGGTCGCGTCCCTCGCGATTGAGGCTGCCGATCGATCCGCGCAGCCGGTTCACGGCCTCGGCGAGCTCTTCCTGCTCGGCGGCGCTGGAGCCATGCTCTTGCTCGATCCGCGCAAGCTCGTCGGCAGCGACGAGGTTGACCGGACCGATCCGCTCGCGGCTGGCGGTCAGCCGGTCCATCTCTTCCGATTCACGCTCCGCCGAAGCGATCTCGCCGGGGTTGAAGGCGAAGCGCTCGGGCAGCATCGGCGGGGGGCACTGAAACCGCTCGCCAGCAATCCGCGACATCTCGATCCGCCGCGCATCCTGGCTCTCTGCCCGCGCGGCGAGCGTGGCACGGTTTTCGCGTGCTGCGGTCAGTGCCTCATTGGCGGCGGCGAAGGCCCGGTCGGCCTGCTGCGCAGCGTCCTGCGCCTGAGCGAGCGCGGCTTCGGCGGCGGTGAGTTCATCGCCCAGACGCTTGCGCACCGTGTCGCCCTGCTCGATCTCGCGCATCAGCCCTTCGGGCTTGGCCGCTGTCACCGCGCGCTCCTCGTCGATCTCCTCGAACCGCCGCGTCATGTCCGATAGCCGCCGCGCCGCATCGCCCGAACGCGCCTGCCAGCCCGCCATGTCCGACCGCTGCGCCGCAGTCCGCTCGCGCGCCACCGCGAGAGCCTGATCGTGCGCGGCGAGGTCCGCGCTTGCGGCCTGCAGAGCGGTGCGCGCGGTCTCGTTCCTCGCCCGAGCGGCTTCGAGCGATGCGCGGCCGGAGGCCGGATCGGGCAATTCGGCAAGTTTTACCTCGGCCGCCGCCAGTTCGGCGTGCGCGGCGTCGAGCAATTGCCCGTACTCCTCCTCGCGCGCGGCCAGCTCCTCGAGCCGCAGGGCTATCCTTTCGCGTTCCGCCTCCGCGCGGTCGAGCGCGCGCAGCGCCTCGCGCTCACTCTCGGAGGCAGCGGCGAACGCCCGGTCGGCAGCGACAATTTCGCGCTGGACATCGGCCAGGTCGCGCGTGACCTTGTCGAGCCGATCCTGGGCGTGCCCGGCGGCATCGCGACGCTCCGGTAAAAGATCGGACAATTCGGCATGACGGTTCTCGGCTTCGAGCCGCGCTGCTTCCGCTGCGCCTTCTCCGCGCGCGACGAAACCGTCCCACCGGCGCAAGCGGCCGTCCTTGGTGACGAGCCACTCGCCAGGCGCAAGCGCGCGGCCGTCGTCCCCTTCGGCCACATGGACCATGGCCAGCCGCGCGGCGAGTTCCTCGGGACAGCTCTCGACATATTGGACCAGGCTGTCGGCCACGCGGTGCGGTATTGAACTGCCGGTCCAGTACCGGCCTTCTTCTTCGGGTTGAGGTGAGCCGAGCAGCGCCTTGCTGTCGCGGCCCAACACGGCGGCGAGCGCCCGTTCATAGCCCTTCTGAGCGCGCAGCCCGTCGATCGCCTGTTTGCGCCCTGCCTGCTTTCCGGCCTGTTTCGCGCGGGCGTCGCGGTCGCGGGTCAAGGCGGCAAGCTCGCGCTCGATCCCTGAGAGTTCGGCTTTCGCGCTGGCGCTTTCGCTCGCCGCATCGTCGCGCGCGGCCTGCAATTCGGTCTTGGTGGACTGCAAGCGATCAAGAGCTTCGCGGCGCGCCTCTAGGGCCACGGCCGCGTTCTCCGCCGATTTGCGCGCATCCTCGAGCGAGGGTCCGCTACCATTGGTAAGCGAGGAACGCTGCTCGGCAATCCGCGCGCCCTCCGCCTCGAGCCGTTCGAGGCGGGTCTTCGCTTGTGCGATCTCTCCCTCGGCCACGCGCCATTCGGCCTCGACCCCGGCATGATCCGCGGTGGCTTTTGCCAGCGCCAGTTCCGCCGCGCGGCTGGCGCGTTCGGTGTCCTCGAGCCTGGCTTCGCGAGCGGGGCGATTCTCCTCGTCGCGTGCGAGCGCGGCTTCGTTCGCGGCCAGTTCCTTTTCGAGTCGCGCGAGGGCATCGGCGGCATCGCTCGTCAGTCGGTCGGTCTCGGCCCGGTCCTCTTCGAGCCGCGCCTTCTGCCGGTCGAGATCGGCTAGACGCTGCTCGGCAGCCTCTAGCTGGCTGCTCAGCGCGGCCATCCGGTGGCCGTGAGCACTGGCATCGTCGCGCCGGTCGGCCAGCTCCTCACGCGCCGCGTCGAGTTTCACCGCTGCCGCCTGCTGCGCCTTTTGCGCCCCATCGGCCGCCTGCTGCGCCTGCTCGACCCTCGCCTGCGCCCCCGAAGCGGCCTGTTTGGCGTCGTCCGCGGCCGCGGCCGCATCGCGCCAGCGGGCATAGACCAGCCGCGCCTCGGCCCCCCTGATTTGCTCGGACAGCTTCGAGTAGCGCTCGGCTTGTTTCGCCTGTCGGCGCAGCGAGGCGATCTGGCTGTCGAGCCCGGCCATCAAATCCTCGAGCCGCGCGAGATTGGCCTCGGTCTGGCGCAGCTTGCTCTCGGCGTCGCGGCGGCGGACGTGGAGGCCGGCGATCCCCGCCGCTTCCTCGAGCATCTGTCGGCGTTCGGTGGGCTTGGCGGCAATGACCTGCGCGATTTTGCCCTGGCTGACGAGCGCGGGGGAATGCGCGCCGGTGGCCGCATCGGCAAATGTGAGCGCGACTTCCTTTGCCCGTACGTCGCGGCCGTTTACGCGGTAGGCGCTGCCCGTTCCGCGCTCGATCCGGCGGGTGACCTCCAGCTCCTCGCCCTCGTGGTCCTCGCCCTGGAGGACCACTTCGGCGAAGTCGCGCGGAGGGC
>JBBSMH010000015.1:0-14534 GCA_038233275.1 Sphingomonadales bacterium
CTCGGTCAAATCCTCGGCCATGCGCTTGGTCAGTGTGGTGACCAGAGTGCGATAACCCTTCTGCGCGGTCTTGCGGCATTCCTCGATGCAGTCCTGGACCTGGTCCTCGACAGGGCGGATCTCGACCGGGGGATCGATCAGCCCGGTGGGGCGGATCACCTGCTCGGCGAAGACGCCGCCGGTCTGCTCCATCTCCCAGCTGCCCGGGGTGGCGGATACGCAAAAGGTCTGGGGGCGCATCGCATCCCATTCGTTGAACCGCAGCGGGCGGTTGTCGATGCAGCTCGGAAGGCGGAATCCATATTCGGCGAGGGTAATCTTGCGCCGGTGGTCCCCGCGCGCCATCGCGCCCACTTGCGGCACGGTCTGGTGGCTCTCGTCCACGAACAGCAGCGCGTTTTCGGGGAGGTATTCGAACAGCGTCGGGGGCGGTTCCCCCGGCAGGCGGCCGGTGAGAAACCGGCTGTAGTTCTCGATCCCCGCACAGGAGCCGGTGGCGGCAATCATCTCGAGATCGAAATTTGTCCGTTGCTCCAGCCGCTGTGCTTCGAGCAGCCGGCCCTCTTCGTGCAATTCCTTCAGCCGCTCGACTAGCTCGAGGCGGATCGCCTCCATCGCCTGTTTCATCGTCGGTCCAGGGGTGACGTAGTGCGAATTGGCATAGACCCGCACCTTGTCGAGGCTTGCCCCCTTCTTGCCGGTGAGCGGATCGAATTCGCTGATTTCCTCGACCTCGTCGCCGAAGAAGGAAATCCGCCAGGCCATGTCCTCGTAATGCGATGGGAAGATTTCAAGGTTGTCGCCACGCACCCGGAAATTTCCCCGCGCAAAAGCCGCGTCATTGCGCTTGTACTGTAGCGCCACCAGCTTGCGGATCAGCTCGCGCTGGTCGACCGTCTCGCCGGTCTTGATGTCGAAGATCATTGCTGAATAGGTCTCGACCGAGCCGATGCCGTAGAGGCAACTGACAGAAGCGACGATGATCACCTCGTCGCGCTCCAGAAGCGCCCGCGTGGCCGAATGGCGCATCCGGTCGATCGCCTCGTTTACCGAGCTTTCCTTCTCGATATAGGTGTCCGACCGCGGCACATAGGCTTCTGGCTGGTAGTAGTCGTAATAGCTGACGAAATACTCGACCGCGTTGTTCGGGAAGAAGCTCTTGAACTCGCCGTAGAGCTGCGCGGCGAGGATCTTGTTGGGAGCAAGGACGAGCGCCGGGCGCTGCAGCGCCTCTATCACCTTGGCCATGGTAAAGGTCTTGCCGCTTCCGGTGACGCCGAGCAGAACCTGCGTCTGTTCGCCGTCCCTCGCCGCCTGCACCAGCTCGCGGATCGCGGTCGGCTGGTCGCCCGACGGCTCGTAATCGCTGACCAGCTCGAACCTGCGCCCGCCCATCGATTTTTCGGGGCGCGCCGGCTTGTGGGGGACGAACTCCCCCGTGGTGTCTGGTTCCTCCAGCCCGCGTCGAATTACCAGCTCGGCCATGGCGCGCATATGGGGAAGGGGGGCCGACCAGGCAACGGTCGGGTTTGCCATTCGCCGTGAGGCTGTTAGTTATTCGCCTGACAAGGAGAGGAGAAGGCGATGATCGGGGGAAATTGGGTTGGTGTTGCTCTAGCGGCAACGCTGGTGGCGGGCTGCGGAGGCGACCCGGATAGCGATGGCGATGGACAGATCAGCATGGCCGAAGCTGCCGAAGAAGCGAAGAGCGCCGGGACGGTGAAGCCTCAACCCGGCCAGTATCGCGCCACGGTCCAAGTCGTGGAACTCGAAGCTCCCGATGCGCCGCCCGAGGCGGTGGCCATGATGCGGGACATGATGGCGCGCAGCTTCGAATACTGCCTTACGCCCGAACAGGCGGACAAGGGCTTCGAGGAAATGGCGAAGGAATCGCAGGAAGGAAACTGCAGTTTCGAGAAGTTCGACATCGACGGCGGGTCGATCGATGCGGTGATGATCTGCGCGGGTCAGGGCGGCGAAGAGATGCGCATGACCATGCAGGGGTCAGGGGACCGGACATCCTCCGAAATGCTGATGAGCATGGAAGGCGGCATGCCGGGGCAGGGCGGCGGCAAGCTGACCATGAAAACCAGTCACGAGCGGATTGGCGACTGCGCAACTTAGAGGCGGACCGGACAATTCAGGAACCCGACAGGCGCGGCCGCCCATTCTGACAGGAAGATGGACAGCCGCGCGCTCCTCGACCACGAGGTCTTCAATCGCGACGAACTCGCGCGGCGCTGGGCGCTCGCCCGCGAGCCGTCTCCCGATGATGCGCGCGGCCCCCGACTCCGGTTGCTGTTTAAGGAGTTCCTGTGGCCACTCGAACCCCTCAAGCGTCGCTTCAATCCGATCGAGATCTCTCCGGCACGAACACCCAAGACGGTCATGCTCCTGCCCGGCTTCGGCGCGCATCCCGTGCGGATGCGATGGATGGCCAAACAACTCGAAAAGGCGGGTCACACGGTCAAACGCTGGGGCATGGGGTTCAATCTGGGAGCGACCGAGGATCGATTCCGCAAGGTCGAAAGCCGTCTGCTGGACTTGCATGATCGTGCAGGCGAGCGGATTGTGCTGGTCGGCTGGAGCTTGGGTGGAGTGATGGCGCGCGAGCTCGCCAAGCTTCACCCGGACAAGATCGCCAAGGTCGTCACAATGGGTTCGCCTTTCTCGGGCAATCCGCGAGCTAATAATGGCTGGCGCGCCTATCAGGCGATCGCCGGGCACCGCGTGGACGAGCCGGAATTCGAAACCGATCCCGCTGTCAAGCCGCCGGTGGAAACTGTCGCGCTGTGGAGCCCGCGCGACGGCATCGTTCACCCTCGCAGCGCCTGCGGCAAGCCGGGGGAACGCGACCGCGCCATCGCGCTGCGCTGCACTCACATGGGCTTCGTCCTCACTCCGGCCGCCGCCGCGGCGGTTCTGGGGGAACTCGACGCGGGTTGAACCTTTCTCACTGTGACAGGAAATTCCCGCGCACAGGACAGCCCGGGTCCGCAAACGGGGGTTCATGACCGGCCAGGCCGAAAATTTCGACGAGATGCACCTTGGCGAGGGGGGCGTGCGCGAAGCGTACCAGGGGTACCATAATTGGTACACGTCGCAGGACAACCGGTACCTCCAGCGCAAGCATCACGATGCCGAGCACGCATTCCGGCGTACGGGCATCACATTCAACGTCTATGGGGAGGATGAAGCCGAGGAACGGCTGATCCCCTTCGATATGGTTCCACGGATCATTTCCGCCGGCGAATGGCGCTGGCTGACCCGCGGCATCGAGCAGCGTGTCTCGGCGCTCAACGCCCTCATCCACGATCTCTACCATCGGCAGGAAATCATTCGCGCCGGACGCGTGCCCGAGCATCTGTTTCGTGATAATGCCGCGTGGCTGCCCAACATGGTGGGCTTCACCCCTCCGGGCGGCGTCTACACGCACATCGTAGGTATCGACCTGGTGCGGACCGGGCCCGATGAATTCTTCGTTCTGGAAGACAATGCCCGCACCCCCAGTGGCGTTTCCTATATGCTGGAGAACCGCGAAACGATGATGGCGATGTTCCCCGAACTGTTCATGCAGATGGGAATCGAGGCGGTCTCAAATTACCCGCGCCGTCTGGCCAAGAGCCTGGCTGCCTGTGCTCCCGATTGCACCGAGGGCAAGCCCGTGGTCGCCGTGCTGACGCCGGGAATATTCAATTCCGCTTATTTCGAACACGCCTTTCTGGCCGACCAGATGGGCGCTGAACTGGTCGAGGGCAGCGATCTGCGCGTGGTTGAAGGCCGTGTCCAGATGCGCACGACCAGCGGGTACCGGCCGGTCGACGTGATTTATCGAAGGGTCGACGATGATTTCCTCGATCCGCTGACCTTCAATCCCGACAGCGTGCTGGGCGTGCCGGGTATGATGGACGTCTATCGCGCGGGCAGGGTGACCATCGCCAACGCGCCCGGGACGGGAATCGCCGACGACAAGGCGATCTATTCCTTCATGCCGGAAATCGTCGAATTCTACACTGGCGAAAAGCCGCTGTTGCCCAATGTCGAAACCTGGCGCTGCGCCGATGAGGACAGCTGCAAATACGTACTCGACAATCTCGCCGAGCTGGTGGTCAAGGAAGTCCATGGTTCGGGGGGTTACGGCATGTTGATCGGCCCGACCGCTTCGAAAAAGGAAGTGGAGAAATTCCGCCACAAGCTTAAGGAAAAGCCCGAAAACTACATCGCGCAGCCGACGCTGTCGCTGTCGACCTGCCCGATCTTCACCCGGAAGGGCCTCAGTCCGCGCCACGTCGATTTGCGCCCCTTCGTGCTCGTATCGCCCGATGCGGTGGACATCACCCCCGGCGGCCTGACCCGCGTCGCGTTAAAGCAGGGCTCGCTGGTGGTGAATTCCAGCCAGGGTGGCGGCACCAAGGACACCTGGGTGTTGAAAGACTGATGTCCGGGATGCCATCATGCTAGGCAGGACTGCCAATGCCCTTTTCTGGTTGTTCCGTTATCTGGAACGGGTCGAGAATACCGCGCGCCTGCTCGATGCGGGCCTGCGCATGGCGCTCACGCGCGATCTGGTGACAGCGGAGGAGGAATGGCGCTCGGTCATCGCCACGGCAGGTCAGGACTGGGCCTACGAGGCCAAGCATGCTTCCTATACGGGCGTGCAGGCATGGAATTTCATGCTACGCGACAAGGACAATCCGGCCAGCATCCTCGCCATGTTTGGCGAGGTGCGGCAGAATGCGCGCCAGTCGCGCAATGCCATCACCGGAGAGTTGTGGGAGGCGGTCAACGACGGCTGGATCCAGATCAAGGATTTGCTCGCCCGGCCTGTGTCGGATCAGCGGGTGGGCGAGGCAGTGGCGATGATCCGTCAGGCGGGCACGCTGGCGCACGGGGCTATCGTGGGCACCATGCTGCGCGACGAAGGCTTCTACTTCGCGCGCGCCGGCACCTTTACCGAGCGGGCCGACAACATCGCGCGCATTCTCGATATCAAATATTATCTGCTGCTGCCGTCTTTATCCTACGTGGGGTCGAGCCTCGACACCGGCCAATGGGACAATGTGCTGCGCTCCGTCTCGGGCGACAGGGCCTATCGCCTGCTCAACGCCGGCCAGATCGATGCGCGCGGGATCGTCGAATTCCTCGTACTCGACGAACGTTTCCCGCGCTCGCTGGCCTATTGCCATTCCGCCCTGCGCGAGCAACTCGCGCAGCTTGCGCGCATCCACGGCACCGAAGGCCACTGCAACGAACTGATGCGCGATGCCGATACGCGCCTTGCCAATCTCTCCATCGAACAGGTGTTCGACCAGGGCCTGCATGAATTCCTGCGGGATTTCATCGCCACCAACGCTGCGATCGGGCAGGCGATCGCGCAGGACTACAGGTTTCTCAGCTGATGCGTCTCGCGATCCGGCACACCACCCGCTACCGCTTCGACGAACCGGTGATCCACGCGCTCCAGCGCCTGCGGCTCACGCCCAAGGAGACGCAGGGCCAGGAAATCGTCGATTGGAAGATGGAGTACGAGTACGCCCATCACGAACTGAGCTACGAGGACCAGAACCACAATACGGTCACGCTAGTTGCGGTCGAGCAGGGCGCCATGGAAGTTACGGTGACCTGCAGGGGCACGGTCGACACCCACGATCACGCCGGCGTGATCGGTAGTCACGCGGGCCACATGCCGCTGTGGAGTTTTCGCGGACAGACGAAGCTGACGCGGCCCGGCAGCGGAATGCGCGCGCTTGCCAAGGACATCAAAGGGCAGGGGCTTGAGGCGCTCGATATGCTTCATGCGCTGTCGGCCAGGGTTTCGGACGTTGTTCGCTACGAGGCAGGCAGCACGAGGGTGGACACCAGCGCCGAGGAATCGCTCGGGGCTGGTTGCGGTGTCTGCCAGGACCATTCGCACATCTTCATCGGCGTTGCCCGGTCGCTCGGCATTCCTGCCCGCTATGTCTCCGGTTACCTGATGATGGACGATCGGATCGACCAGGAAGCGACGCATGCCTGGGCCGAAGCGCATGTCGAAGGGCTCGGCTGGGTTGGCTTCGACATTTCCAACGGGATCAGCCCGGACCAGCGCTACGTGCGCGTTGCGACGGGGCGCGATTATCGCGAAGCGGCCCCGGTGGCCGGAATCAGCTACGGCAACGCGACCGAGGTGCTCGAGGTCGCGGTCGCGGTCGAGCAGCAGCAGGTCCAGCAGTAAGGAGGAGCCTTTGACGTATTGCGTGGGAATGATCATCGACAAGGGTCTCGTGATGATGAGCGACACGAGGACCAATTCGGGGGTCGACAATATCTCCGTGTTCAAGAAGATGTTTCACTGGCACGTTCCCGGCGAGCGCGTGATCACCCTGATGACGGCGGGCAATCTGGCGACCACCCAGGCGGTCATCAGTCAATTGGAGGAACGCACCAAGGCCCCCGAGGATCGGGACACTTCGCTGCTCAAATGGCCGACCATGTTCCAGGTGGCGAGCGAGATCGGCAAGCTAATGCGCTCCACGATCGAGGAACGGCAGGAAGCGAATGGCGCGCGGGGCAAGGGGCGCTTCACCGCCTCGATCATTCTCGCCGGGCAGATCGCCGGAATGGAACCGCGTCTGTTCATGATCTACCCCGAGGGCAATTTCATCGAGGCCGGGCTCGACACGCCCTTCTTCCAGATCGGCGAGACCAAATACGGACGTCCGATCATCATTCGCGGATATGATCGCGAGATGAGCATGGAGGATGCGGTCAAGCTGCTGATGGTGTCGTTCGATTCGACGCTGAAGGCCAATCTCTCGGTTGGCCTGCCGCTCGACCTGATGGTGATCGAGCGCGACAAACTCAAGCCGGGCCACGTCCGCCGGATCCAGCACGACGACGATTATTTCCAGGCCATTTCCGCGAACTGGGGCGACGCGCTCAAGAACGCGTTTCACTCGCTGCCCGACTACAGTTTTTACCAAGAGACCCATTAAGCGCCTGTGGATTGGGGGCGGGGTGGGTTACTGATTACTCCGTAATGGCGGTAATCCGACATGCCCTGTTCGGGGCCATTCCCCCATCCTCTATCTATAATATCGCTCTGAAACGGTCTCGCCGCTAAGTGACTTTACGGATATCCCTCGCTCTATCGTGATTTCCGAAGGGAGTTGCGATGGATTTGGGCAAGATCTTGCACGTGGTAGATCATTCCAGTTGTGGTCGCGCCCAACAGGCGCGCGTGGCATTCGGGATCGGGTGGCACGCGGAAGTCTATGCCAGTATCGACGAGCTTATGACCCGGCCACCGCGTCAGGGCGTGCTGATCGTGCGCGACGAGGAAGAGGGAGGAGAAGTGAGAGCCGCCCTTCGGGCGCTTGCCCGATCAGGCACTTGGTTGCCTGTCCTAGGCAGCTCGCAAAATCCTCGGCCGAGCAGTGTAGTCAGCGCGATCAAGGAAGGCGCGATGGACTACATCGCCCTGCCCGTCACAAAGGAACGGTTGGAACAATCGCTCCGGCTTGTCGCCGAGGAAGCGAGGGCATTCGGGGAGGCGTGGCGGCGGGTGGCCGCGGCCCGCGCGCGCGTCGCTCTCCTTACTCCGCGCGAACGCCAAGTCCTCGACTGGCTGGCGCAAGGGTGCAGCAATAAGAGTATCGCGCGCGAACTCGGCATCAGTCCGCGCACCGTCGAAATCCACCGCGCCAATATGATGACCAAGGTCAAGGCCGAAAATAGCGCCGACGCCATCCGTTTGCGAATCGAAGCGCAGCTGGGCGTCCCGCAAGCGAACGGGACACCCAACCATCGAGGGTCAACCCCTCCGCAGCTGCAATTTCCGCCGCTTCGCTCGGAACCCGTCCGGGAGCTCCGCCGGCGACTGGCGCTGCAGGAGGATCACAGACAGCGCCTGAATCCGAAACCCTCGGCGGGTTAGCGGCAGAAGCTTCCGCCCGACTGTTCGAGGTGAAAATGATCGTGGTGTGCGGTGTTGTAGTCCGGCCCGAGCACCGTGCCGAAGCGCTTGCAGGCGCTGGCGTGAACAACCCGCAGGAACGCCCGCTCTACCTCGCTATGCGCTTCCCAGCCGCCCTTGACCGAAATCCGCCGTCCGTCGGCCAGGACAAAGGCGGCCACATCGATGGCTTCGGCGCGCGAATGGGCGGAGCGGCGGCTGGAACCCGCGACATTGCGGCACGAATAGCTGCCCATGGTCTCGATCCGCACAAGCTGGCTGCCCAGCACCTGCCGCGCCGCGCGATCGACGCCGTAGCGGGCCCATCCGGCGAATGTGCTGGCGAGCGGACAGGCTACCGCGTTCAGATTGGTCAGCGCGAACTCGCCCGCGTCTCCGCGCACCGCGTCGAGCTGAACCGAATTGGTCGTCTCGCAACCTGCGCCATAGAATTTGTCGGGCAGCGGCGCGAAACGTGATGCGGCCTGGCCCAGTTCGGCCAGGCACGCGCGCGTCTCCGGCCGATGGACCTGCGCTGTGTGCGGTGCCGCCGCCCCCCGAGGCTGCACGGGCTCGCGCCCCTCCGGCACCGCGCTGCACCCCGCCAGCGCGAGTTGAGCAGTCAGCAGGATTGCAAGTCCGTTTCGCATGACCCTCAGCATGCCCCGAACATGGTTAACGAATTCCTAAGCCTGCGCGCATATCCGGGCTTACTTGCTGCTTCGATCTGCACCCACGGCTTATCCTTTCGTTTCGGGAGGAAGGGAGCGGCAAGGCGAGAAGCTTGGCGCTAGTACCCGCTCGCCTGACCGTCCTTGCGCATTTCGGTTGCGCCGGTCAGCACGCCGGTTTTGGGATCGCGGGCAATCGCCTGATAGCCGCCGAACATGATGCCGTTGTCCAGTACCTCGACCTTGTGGCCCATCGCGCGCAAGCGTTCGACCGTCGCCGCGGGGATGCCGGGTTCGACATAAAGCGTGCCGAGCGGGTCGGCCGCGGGGCCGGCGAGCGGCTCGGTCGACTGGCGTCCGCCATCGTGGTTAAGGCGCGCGGCGTCGCCCGCCTCCTGCATGTTCATGCCGTAATCGACGAGGTTGATCAGTACCTGGACATGCCCCTGCGGCTGCATCGCGCCGCCCATCAGGCCGAGCGTCATATACGGCTTGCCGTCCTTCTTCACGAAGGCGGGGATGATGGTGTGGAACGGGCGCTTGCCGGGCTCATAAGCGTTGGGGTGCGCGGGATCGAGACTGAACAGCTCGCCGCGGTCCTGGAACATGAAGCCCAGCCCGTCGGGCACGAGCCCCCCGCCCATGCCGCGATAGTTCGACTGGATCAGGCTCACCATCATGCCGGTGCCATCGGCCACGGTGAGATAGGTGGTGTCGCCCGGCCCTTCCAACTTCGGCTCCACCGAGATATTGCCGGGCGCGAAATCGGGAGTGGCGCGGGCCGGATCGATCAGGGCGAAGCGCGCCTTCCCGTATTCCTCGCTCAGCAGCTCGGTGGGGAAGGGGGCGAAATCGGGATCGGCATAGAAGCGCGCGACGTCGGCATGCGCGAGCCGCTTGGCCTCGGTGATGTAATGCAGCACTTGCGGGCTGCCGCGCTCCCACTGCGCCAGATCGACGTTCTTGAGGATGTTGACCATCTGTAGCGCGGCGAAACCCTGCCCGTTGGGGGGCAGCTCGCACAATTCATAACCCTTGCGGTAGCCAACGCAGCTCGGTTCGGCCCACTGACTGGCATGCTGCGCGAAATCCTCAGCCGTGAAGGCGCTGCCCTGGCGTTGCAGGTAATCGACCATCACCTGCGTCAGTGGCCCGTCGTAGAACGCGTCGCGCCCGCCGCGCGCAATCGCCTCCAGCGTGTTGGCAAGGTCGGGATTGCGGAAAATCTCGCCGGTTTCGGGGGCATCGCCGTCGGCGAACCAGGTGGCGCGCGCATTGGAGAAGTCGAACTGGTCCTCGCGCGCGGTATAGGCGCGCAGGGCTCGATCGAGATACATCGCGATCACGGGGGCGACCGGGTGGCCACGGCGCGCGTAATAGATCGTCGGGGCGAGATTCTGCGCCATCGGCAGCTTGCCGAACCGCTCGTGCATCGCGAACCACGCATCGACCGTACCGGGAATGGTGATCGGCAGGGCGCCATAGGGCGGCAACGCATCGGCCCCGCCGAGCTTGGCCTTGAGCTGCGCGAGCGTCTGGCCGCGCGGACTGCGGCCCGAACCATTGATGCCGTGCAGCTGCCCGTCGCGCGGGTCGTAGACGATGGCGAACAGGTCTCCCCCGATACCGTTCCCCGTCGGCTCCATCAGCCCCAGCGCGGCGTTGGCGGCGATTGCAGCATCCACCGCGCTACCTCCTGCCTTGAGGATGTCGAGCGCCACCTGCGTCGCCAGCGGGTGTGCGGTCGCGGCCATGCCGTGCTCCGCGATCACCGGGCTGCGGCTCCAGTTCGCGCCCACGGGGCGCCCACCCGCGCCGATCTGTTCCTCGACCGGCGGCAGCTCGTGCGCTTCCTGTGCCGCTTCCTGTGCCAATGCCGGGGAGCTGGCTGCGAGAGCTACGGCGGCGCTCAGCGTGACGGCAAGTTTCATGCGACCTCTCCTTGGATTTCCCGCCTATCCTGCGCGCGCGTGGTCTTGCTGACAAGCACGATGGCGAGCCAGGCGGCGATGAAGCCGGGTACGATCTCGTAGAGGCCCTGTCCCCCCAGGAAATCGGCGTTCCAGCCCAGCGCGATC
Source organism: Sphingomonadales bacterium (assembly GCA_038233275.1). Lineage (GTDB taxonomy): Bacteria > Pseudomonadota > Alphaproteobacteria > Sphingomonadales > Sphingomonadaceae > Qipengyuania. The sequence continues at coordinate 10,683 of JBBSMH010000015.1, forward strand.
CACGCTGTCACCACCGCCGCGCCGGTGACCAGGCCGGCCACCGCGCCCGCGCCGGTCATGCGGTCCCACGTCAGCGCGAGGATGATCAGCGGTCCGAAGGCCGCTCCGAAACCCGCCCAGGCGTTGGCGACGAGGCCAAGCACCTCGCTTTCGGGATCGCGCGCGATGAGGATTGCGGCGAGCGCCACCAACGCAACGCACACGCGCCCGACATTCACCGCCTCGCGCTCGCTGACGTTTTTACGCAGGAACAGGCGGTAGAAATCCTCGGTCAGCGAGCTGGAGGAGACCAGCAATTGCGAGCTGATGGTGCTCATGATCGCGGCGAGCAGCGCGGCGAAGAGGAAGCCGGTGATCAAAGGGTGGAACAGCAGATCGGACAGCACGATGAAAATCGTCTCCGGGTCGTCTACCACCAGCCCGTTCCGCTCCGCATAGGCGCGCCCGGCCAGTCCCACACCGATCGCGCCGATCAGTGCCACGCCCATCCAAGCAAGGCCGATATTGCGCGCAGCGGGCACCTCCTCGACGCTGCGCACCGCCATGAAGCGCACGATGATGTGCGGCTGGCCGAAATAGCCCAGCCCCCAGGTCACCGCGCTAATGAAACCCAGCAGCGTCAGCCCCTCGGTCAGGCTGAGGAAGCCGGGTTGTCCCGCTGCCACCGCCAGAATGGACTCGCCCGATGCGCCGCCGGGGCCGAACATCACCACCAGCGGCATCAGCACCAGCGCCACCACCATGATGCAGCCCTGGACGAAATCGGTGAGGCTGACCGCCAGAAAGCCGCCGATCATAGTGTAGGCAAGCACCACGCCGGCAGTGATCCAGATGCCCAGCATGTAATCGCTCATGCCGGCGGCCGGCAGCAGATCGACGAAGGCGGTCTCGAACAGCTTGCCCCCGCCGACCAGCCCTGCGGCGGTATAGACGGTGAAGAAGGCGACGATGACGATGGCCGATATCACTCGCAGAGCCACCGCATGCGAGGGAAAGCGATTGGCGAGGAATTCGGGGATGGTCAGCGCATTGCCCAGCGCCTCTGTCTGCCTCCGTAGGCGGGGCGCGACGATAATCCAGTTCGCCACCGCACCTGCGAACAGCCCGATCCCGATCCACGCCTCCACCAGCCCGCTGGCGTAGAGCGCGCCGGGCAGACCGAGCAGCAACCAGCCCGACATGTCGGAAGCTCCGGCCGAAAGCGCCGCCACCTTCGGCGAAAGATTCCGCCCCGCGAGTAAATACCCTTCGCTGGTATCGGTCGATCGCTTCCATGCGAACAGCCCGATGCCGAGCATGAGGATAAAATAGAGCGCGAGGGTGATCAGCGTGCCAGTTTGCATGGGGCATGCGGGTAACAGGGTCCGGCGCTCATGACCACCGGATGGAACAAGCTGCGGGGCTAAACGTGTGCTCGGGCCTCACGGCAGACGAATGGCCATTGGGGATATGAACTGGCGCATGATAAGCAACGAGTGAGCGGGAGAGGGGGCAAGCACATGAAGAGGCTAGGCATTATAGCAAGCACAGTCCTGCTGGCGGGATGCGGCACGAACTGGAAGTCGATTCCCTTTTCATCGAGCCGAGAGATCATGACAGCCGACACGCGCTTGCTGGTTACAGGTCACGGTGCCGAAAACCTGGATTTCTATACCCTACCCACACGCGATCCGACGGCCGATGGCCGGATTGTAACCGTAGCCGTGTCGGGCGGAGGGATGCGTGCCGCCGCCTATACTCTCGGAGCGATGGCCGAACTCGATGATATACGAGGTTCGAGTGACGGGCGGAGCGCGTTCGAACTAATCGATCGCGCAAGCTCGGTTTCCGGCGGTTCCTGGGCCATGGCCGGAATACTCGCGGAAAAATCGCGGTCTCCCGAAATCGCTCTCTCGCGGCACCGGGAAGATTTTTTCAAGCGCTTCAAAGCAATCGACGTGGATCGGCGCTCGTGCTGGGCGCGGCGCATGACGGCGAGGGGCGACGATACGCTGACCTCCGGACTTACCTTCGGCGAGATCTATTCGGGGTCGACGGCGAAACGCCTGCCGACGGTTTATTTCAACGCGTCGCTGTTTCCTTCGCAATCGCCATTCGTTTTTACTGACGGCTACATCGCTCGCTACAAAGTCGCCGGCTTCGGAGCGCCGTGTATAGATTGGGAAATGCTTTCGACCAACGGTGGCGTGGCCGACGTGAAGATCGGCTTCGCTGCTTCGGCGAGTTCGGCTGTGCCGGCATTCACCAAGGCGTGGGCCGCTACCAAGCTGTGTAACGAACCGAACGATTACAATTTTTGTCGTCCCGGCATCGGCGAGCGCTGGAAAAGAAGCTATTTGCAACTCCTTGATGGGGGGATTTACGACAACATTGGCTGGAAAACGCCACTCGAGCTGGCCATGCGGCCCAAGGAACGGGCATCTTCCGCAAGCAAGGTCCTGATCGTCGTGGATGTCAACGAAAGCCCGACCTATCACTCGGTCGGCAGATGGGACGCGGACGACAATGACCTCGCGAGTCTCGCAATAGACGCGTCGTTTCCCAATCAGAACTCGACCTTCCAGCGCCTCCGCGATGACGCCTTTGTCGCGCTCGGCTACCAGGAACCCATTATGCTGGATTTCGCATCTCTGGGGGGATTCCGAGCGGACCAGGCCCACCTGCTTGACGGCCTCGACGAACTCGCCTGGTTCGCTGCCAACCACGTCCGCTGCTACACCAAACCCGGTACCGCCAAACCAAAGAAGGTCTCATCCAGGTTCCGCATACCTGACAAGCCGGATCTGCCCCCCGCGGCGGACAGCGTGAGGTCGCTCGCCCGGCAGGGGCAGGATTGCCTGTCGGAAAATTTCTACCGCACCGGCTACCTTCACAAGACGACATATAAGTATGATGGGGACCTGTTCCTTCTGCGATACCAGCTCGGACAGCTCGTGGTTCGCATGCAGGAAGATGAAATCCGGCGCCAATTGGAAATGGCAACCACGCCGGGGTAGTCCGTCAACTGCCCGACCAGCGTCGCCATGCGGGAACGTCGCTTGCCGCCGCGCCCCCCATCCGTCACACCGCGCATCATGGACCTCCAGCTCGTCACTCTCGCAATGGCGCTCGGCTTTTGCGCGGTGCATGTGTTCGTCGGGCGGCTGCGGTTTCTGGATGTCGAGCCGCGCAGCCGCTGGTTGAGTTTCGCGGGCGGTGTGGCGGTGGGCTACGTCTTCCTGCACATCATGCCCGAGCTCGGCGCGCATGGGGCGGTGTTCGAACGCGCGACGGGCCTGGAAATCGCGCTCGCGGAGGCGGTGGTGTACACGCTCGCGCTGGCGGGGCTGGTGCTGTTCTACGGCGTCGAGCGCGCGATCGTGCTTTCGCGGGGGGCCGAGAACGAGCGCGACAGTGCCCGCCGGCCAAGTTCCGGCATCTTCTGGGTCCACATCGGCGCCAGCGCCCTGTTGATTTCAATCGTCGGCTATTTGCTCAACCACCGCGAGGATCCGACATCTGCGGGGCTAGCGCTGTTCTTCGGCGCGCTGCTGCTTCATTTCGTCACCGCCGACTTTGCCAGCCGCGTCCACCATCCGGAACTCTACGACAGGATAGGCCGCTGGGTGCTGGTAGCCGCCACGCTGGCGGGCTGGGCGCTTGGTGTATGGGTGGCGCTGCCGCCGATCGCGGTGGGCGCGCTGTTCGCCTTCGTGGGGGGCGCAATCATGCTGGTTTCGCTGAAGGAGGAACTGCCCGAGGAACGCCAGAGCAACTTCGTCCCGTTCCTGATCGGCGCGGTGCTCTACAGCGCGCTGGTGCTGGCCCAGGAGGGGTGGGCGGGGTAGCTTTCGCGACCCCGCACGCCCATTA
>JBBSMH010000016.1:0-14522 GCA_038233275.1 Sphingomonadales bacterium
ATGGCGCGCTAGACGATCTCTCGAGCCGCGTCGCACGCCTGCTCGTGGAGGAGGAAGGACTGCTACCCGGAAACCGGGTGCTGCTGCGCGGGGCCAACGGGGCGATGCAGTTCGCTGCCTGGCTCGGTATTCTCAAGGCCGGCGGGGTGGTCGTGGCGACAATACCAATGCTGCGCGCGGGCGAGATCGCAACCATTCTCGACGCGGCGCAGGTCAGCCACGCCATCGTGGACGAGCGGGTGCGAAGCGACTTCGATGAGGCTCGGGGCAAGAGCGATGCGCTGCGCTCGGCCTTGTTCCATGAAGGAGATACCGGGGGCGATCTGGCCGCGCGGCTGGAGCGGGTCGCGCCTGGCTTTGAACCCGTAGATACGGGACGCGACGATCCCGGCTTAATTGCCTTCACCTCGGGCACGACCGGCAAGCCCAAGGGCTGTGTTCACTACCATCGCGACATTCTGGCGAGCGCAGACACATTTTCGCGCCACATCCTTGCGCCCGAACCCGGTGCGCGCTGGGCGTGTACCGCGCCGCTCGCCTTCACCTTCGGACTGGGGATGCAGTTCGTCTTCCCGCTCAGATCCGGCGGGACGGCGGTGGTACCCGCGAAACCCGGTCCCGAGGGCCTACTCGATGCAATCGAACGGGAGCGCGTCAACCTCTGCGCCACTGCGCCCACCGCTTATCGTGGGATGCTGGCAATAATCGAGGGGCGCGATGTCTCCTCGCTGACGACCTGCGTCTCGGCGGGCGAACATCTGCCCGAAGCGACCTGGCGCGACTGGAAGGCGAGGACGGGCCTTTCAATCATCGACGGCATCGGCGCGACGGAGATGTTCCACATCTTCATCTCGGCAAGCGGAGAGGACATCCGCCCGGGCGCTACGGGCAAGCCCGTCCCGGGCTACCGCGCCTGCGTGTTCGACGAACAGGGCGCGCCTGTCGAGCGCGGGACGGGGCGGCTTGCGGTGAAAGGGCCGACCGGCTGCCGCTACCTCGCCGATCCGCGTCAGGCCCATTACGTCCAGCATGGCTGGAACATCACCGGCGATGTCTACCGCATCGATGGGGACGGCTATTTCCACTACCTCGCGCGCGCCGACGACATGATCATTTCATCCGGATACAATATTGCCGCGCCCGAGGTGGAAAGCGCGCTCTACGGCCATTCCGCCGTGCAAGAATGCGCGGTCGTGGGGCTTCCCTGTGCCGAGCGCGGGCAGAAGGTGAAGGCCTTTGTGGTGCTTGAGACGGGTTTCGAGGGAAGCTGTGAATTGATCGAGGATCTGCAGGAGCACGTCAGGCAAGCGATCGCGCCGTACAAATATCCGCGGGACATCGAATTCGTCGAAGCGCTGCCCAAGACCGCGACCGGCAAGCTTCAGCGCTTCGCGCTCAAGAGCTAGTCGGACGGCTTACCGTATCCTCCGCCGCCGGGCGTGAGTATCACCAAGGCATCGCCCGGGTCCACTTCGACGGCCTCTGTCGCGGTCAGCTTCTCGATCGTTCCGTCGGCGCGCTCGACCCAGTTGCGCCCGGGCTCGGCATCTCCACCGCCCCTGATCCCGCGCGGCGCGACCTTGCGGCGGTTGGCGAGAATGTTGGCGCGCATCGCCTCGAGGAATGTAATCCGTCGTTCGACGCCTTCGCCTCCGCATTGTGCCCCCCTGCCTCCCGATCCTCGCCGAATGGCAAAGCGGTCGAGCCGCACGGGCAGACGCGTTTCGAGGATTTCGGGATCGGTCAGGCGCGAGTTGGTCATGTGTGTCTGGACCGCGCTGGTCCCGTCGTGGTCCGGCCCTGCGCCCGATCCACCGCCGATGGTCTCGTAATATTGGTGATCCTCGTTGCCGAAGGTGAGGTTGTTCATCGTGCCCTGGCTGGGTGCGAGCCGACCGGTGGCGGCGAACAGCGCGTCGGTGACGACCTGGCTCGTCTCCACATTCCCCGCGACCACGGCCGCGCCCGGCGCGGGATCGAGCATCGATCCAGTCGGGATCACCAGCTCGACCGGCCGCAGACAGCCGTCGTTCATCGGCATCGGCTCGTCCACCAGCGTGCGCAGGACATAGAGCGCGGCGGCGCGGGTGATCGAACGCGGGGCGTTGAAATTCCCGGGCAATTGCGCGCTTGTGCCGGTGAAATCGAAGGTGGCACTGCGGTTTGCGCGGTCGATGCGGATCGCGACCTGGACCTTGGCGCCATTGTCCATGTCATAAGCGAATTCACCCTCGTCCAGCCGGTCAATCAGGCGGCGGACCTGCTCTTCTGCATTGGCGAGCACGTGGTCCATGTACGCCGCGACGACCTGGGGCCCGTTCTCTCGCGCGGCCGATACGAGCAATTCCGTCCCGCGCGAGCAGGCGGCAAGCTGCGCGCGCAAATCGGAGATGTTGCGCTCGGGGTTGCGTGCGGGCCACTCGCCCGAAGAGAGCAGTTCCCGCATTGCAGCCTCGCGGGGGCGCCCTTCCTCGACCAGCAGCACATTGTCGAGCAGCACGCCTTCCTCGGCGATGGTCCTGCTCTCGGGCGGCATCGACCCAGGAGCGATACCGCCGATGTCCGCATGGTGACCGCGCGCAGCGACGAATGCGTCGGGCTGGAGGCTGTCCTTTCCATAGAACACCGGCACAATAACCGTGATGTCGGGCAAGTGCGTGCCCCCATGGAAGGGATCGTTGAGCACATAGGAGTCGCCGCGCCGGATGCCGCGCCCGTCGGCCTCGTTTCCGCGCGCCTCGATGATCCGCTTCACGCTCTCGCCCATCGAGCCCAGATGGACGGGGATGTGCGGCGCATTGGCGATCAGCGACCCTGCGCCGTCGAACAGGGCGCAGGAAAAATCGAGTCGCTCTTTGATATTGACCGATGTGGCGGTGCTCTGCAGCACGACGCCCATTTCCTCCGCAATCGCCATGAAGAGATTGTTGAAGATTTCCAGGCGGACGGGGTCGGCTTCGGTCCCGGCCGCGCCGTTGCGGGCCAGGGGTTGGTGCCGGGTGAGAACCAGACTGCCTTCTTCGGCAAGACTGGCCTGCCAGCCCGGCTCGATTACCGTGGTGGAACCGGGATCGATGATGAGCAACGGGCCGCGCAGCGGATCCTTTCGCGAAAGTGCCGCTCGCTGGACCCCGGGCCAGTCGCCCGAAGCCTCTCCCTCAACTGACACCGGTTCGGCAGCAGCTTGTGCGAACGAACCCGATTGGCCGCGCGCTTCTACGCTAAGAGCCTCGATTATGATCGCGCCATCATCGTCGGAGTAACCGAACTGCCTGCGGTGCTCGGCCCGGAAGGTTTTCGCCATGGCAGCGGGATCGGCGACCGTGAGGGTGAGCAGGCTGTCGCTCCCTTCGAAACGGAGCCGCGCGCGCGAAACGAGCGTTATCGCGTCGTCCGCCATGCCCTGGTAGCGCAGGTCTTCACGCGCAGCCTCTTTCAGATACGCCAATTCGGCTTCGAATCCCGTGCCCAGGGGGCGGATCACGCTCCGCTCGCGAATAGCTTTCACCGGCGCCAGCCCAATCCCATAGGCGGAAAGCATGCCGGCAAGCGGATGGACAAGTACGTTCTCCAATCCGAGGGCATCGGCCACCCGGCAGGCATGCTGCCCGCCTGCCCCACCGAAACAGGCGAGCGCATAGCGAGTAACGTCATGCCCGCGCGCAACGCTGATCTTGCGAATCGCATTGGCCATGTTGTCGACAGCGATCTCCAGGAAGCCTTCCGCGATATCCTTCAGCGCACGCCTATCGCCAAGCGCCTCGGCAATCTCCTCCAGTCGCGCGCGCGACGCGCCCGGGTCGAGCGACTGATCGCCGTTGGGGCCGAAAACGCGCGGGAAGAATGCCGGATCGATCCGGCCAAGGAACAGATTGCAGTCGGTCACCGTCAGCGGGCCGCCCCTGCGGTAGCAGGCGGGGCCAGGGTCGGCACCCGTGCTCTCAGGGCCGACCTTGAAGCGCGCCCCGTCGAAAGTGCAGACCGATCCGCCGCCTGCCGCGACCGTGTGAAGCGCCATCATCGGGGCGGCGACGCGCACGCCCGCGATCGTGCTCTCGTCGGCCAGCTCGAATTCTCCCGCGTAGTGCGCGACGTCGGTGCTGGTCCCGCCCATATCGAAGCCGATGAGGCGCGAGTGACCCAGGGGCTGCGACGCGGCGACCATGCCCACCACGCCGCCGGCGGGACCTGAGAGAATCGCATCCTTGCCGCGGAAGGCGCGGGCATCAGCGAGACCGCCGTTGGACTGCATGAAACGCAACCTCCCGGTTGGCGCAAGTGCAGACTCTAGCCTCTCGACATAGCGGCGGAGGACTGGCGAAAGATAGGCATCGACCACAGTGGTGTCGCCGCGCGGGATAAACTTGATCAGCGGCGACACCTCGTGACTAACGCTTATCTGGACGAACCCGGCATCGCGCGCCAGCTCGGCCAGCCTGCGCTCGTGATCGGAATATTTCCAGCCGTGCATCAGCACGATCGCGATGGATTCGAAACCCGTTGCGCGCACCCCCGCCAGCGCCTCGCGCGCCGCGTCCTCGTTCAGCGGGCACAGCACCTCGCCGCCTGCGCCGATCCGTTCCTCGATCTCGATGACTGTCTCGGGCAATTGCTCGGGCAGCACGATGTGCCGCGCGAAGATCTCGGGCCGGGCTTGGGTGCCGATCCGCAGCGCATCGCCGAAGCCCCGCGTTATCGCCAAGGCCAGCCGCTCGCCCTTGCGTTCGAGCAGCGCGTTCGTGGCGACTGTCGTCCCCACGCGCATGTCGGCAATCGGACCCTGGCCGTATCGGTCCATCAACCGCTTGACCGCCTCGCTCGCGGCGTCGTCGTAGTGGCCGGGATTCTCGGACAGCAGCTTGTCGGTCACCAGGCGGCCGTCCGGTGTCACCGCCACCACATCGGTGAACGTCCCCCCGCGATCGACCGCGAAGCGCCAGACGCCGTCCGTTTTCCTTTCAGCCGCCATTGCACCCGCACCCTAGGGCACGCAGGTGAGGCGGCAAGCGCTCAGTCGAGGAAATCGTCCACCCGCTCGATCACGATCGCCGGCGCCATGCCCCCCGCCGCGCACATGGTGACCAGCCCGTAGCGCTTGCCCTGCCGCTCGAGCTCGTCGAGCATGGTGCCGATCAGGATCGACCCGGTCGCGCCGATCGGGTGGCCCAAGGCGATCGAACCGCCGTTGACGTTGACCTTGTCCCGGTCGAGATCGAGATCGCGCACGAATTTGGCGGCAACTACCGCAAAGGCCTCGTTGATTTCGAACAGGTCGATATCCTCTATGCTGAGGCCCGCCTTTTCGAGTACCTTCCTTGCAGCGGGGACCGGCGCGTTGAGCATCAGCGTGGGATCATCGCCCATGTTTGCGGTCGCGACGATCCGCGCGCGCGGGCTGAGCCCGTGCTTTTGAGCGTATGCCTTGCTGGTGACGAGGACCGCCGCGGCGCCGTCGACCACGCCCGAACTGTTTCCCGCATGGTGAAAATGCTCGATTTCAAGGTCGGGATATTTCCGGTTGATGAGGCCGCGAAAACTCGTCCCGTCCTGGTCGAGCGGCACATCGGCGATGTCGGCGAAGGCGGGTTCCAGTTCGGCGAGCCCTTCGCGTGTGGTCTGTGGGCGCGGAAACTCCTCGCGGTCGAGCAGAACATTTCCGTCATCGTCGAGGACGGCCACCAGCGATTTGTCGAACCGCCCTTCCTCGATGGCCTGCGCGGCGCGCTGCTGACTGCGATAGCCGACCTCGTCGAGTTCCTGTCGGGTGAAGCCTTCCATGCTGGCGATTGCATCGCCGCACACGCCCTGGTGGCTCTGCGGATGCGCCTGCTGCAGCCGCTGGTTGTAGCTGCCCATCATCGGCGGTTTGAGCCCCGCGGCCATCTTGTCCTTGGCCATCTGCGCGGTGAGGCTCATCATCTCGGTTCCGCCCGCGACCACGCAGTCCTCCATCCCGCTCATCACCTGAGCCGCCGCGAGATTGACGCTGGTGATGCCGCCCCCGCAAAACCGGTCGAGCGTGGTGCCCGAAGAGGTTATGTCGTAGCCCGCGTCGAGCGCGGCCATGCGCCCAAGGTCGCCCGCTTGCATCCCGTCCTGCGTGCTTACCGACCAGATGACATCGTCGACGCTCGATGTGTCGAGCTTATTGCGCTCGGCGATAGCCCTGAGCACGGTCGCCGCCAGATGCTGCGGGTGCATGGCGGCCAGCGAACCTTTGCCCTGCTTGCCGATGCCGCGCGGGGTGCGCACGGCGTCAATGATATAGGCTTCGGGCATTGGGGGTCTCCTGCTCGGGGGGCGATTGGCGGTTGACGTAGGCGTAAGGCTCGCGCAGCTAGGGCGCAAGACAAGTTTCTTTTTGCAATGGGGAGAGCGCGCGTGTCCGACGAAATCCTGACCGAGGTCGATGATGGCATATTGATCGTCACGATCAACCGGCCGGAGGCGAAGAACGCGATGAGCAAGGCGGCAGCCGAGGGCATCGCAGCGGCGATGGACCGGCTCGATGCCGAGGACGAACTCCGGGTGGGCATACTTACCGGCGCGGGCGGGACCTTCTGCTCAGGGATGGACCTCAAAGGCTTCCTGCGCGGCGAATCGCCGAGCATCGAAGGGCGCGGCTTCGGGGGAGTGGTTCAGGCGCCGCCCGCCAAGCCGCTGATCGCCGCGGTCGAAGGCTACGCGCTCGCCGGCGGCCTCGAACTGATGATCGCCTGCGATCTGGTGGTTGCGCACAAGGACGCCAAATTCGGCATTCCCGAAGCCAAGCGCGGGCTCGTCGCAGCGGCGGGAGGGGTCATGATGTTGCCCGACCAGATACCCGAACGCATTGCGATGGAACTGGCGCTGACCGGCGAATTCATCGACGCGGCGCGCGCCTACGAGCTTGGCCTGATCAATCGCGTGGTCGAGGACTCGGCTCTGGATGGCGCGAAGGAGTTGGCGGGCAAGATCGTCGCCAACGGCCCGCTTGCAGTGCGCGTGTCCAAGCAGATCATGAAGGAATCGCGCGGCTGGCCGATGGACGAACGCTACGAACGGCAGGCGCAGCTGATCGGCCCGGTTTTCATGAGCGAGGACGCGCGCGAAGGCTCGCTTGCCTTCGCGGAGAAGCGCAAACCCAATTGGAAAGGCCGCTGACATGCCCGTGATCGACGTTCCCGATCCCGAATTCATGCAGGATGAGGAGATTGCGATATTCCGCGATGCGGTGGGCAAGTTCTTCGAGCAGCATGCGCCGCCCAAGCGGGTGGAGAAGTGGCGCGAAGAAGGACAGGTCGATCGCGAATTCTGGGAAGAGGCGGGGCAGGCCGGACTGCTGGGCATGACCGTTCCGCAAGAATATGGCGGTCACGGCGGCGACTTTCGCCACGACCTTGTGGTGCTCGACCAGCAAGCCGAAAAGGGGGTCGACGGCTTCGCCAGCAGCCTGCACAATGTCATCATCCTACCCTATGTCGTCCGCCACGGGACCGAGGAGCAGAAGCGCCGCTGGCTGCCCAGGCTCGTCTCGGGTGAGCTGATATCGGCCATTGCGATGACCGAGCCTGGGGTGGGTTCCGACCTCCAGAACGTCGCCACCACCGCGGTGAAGGAAGGTGATGGCTATCGCCTCAATGGGGCGAAGACGTTCATCTCATCCGGCCAACTGGCCAACTTCATTGTCGTGGTGGCCAAGACCGATCCCAAGGAACGCGCCAAGGGCATCAGCTTGCTGTGCCTCGAGACCGACGGAGCAGAAGGCTTTCGCCGCGGCAAGAAGCTCGACAAGATCGGGATGGACGCCGCCGATACTTCCGAGCTGTTCTTCGACGACGTTTTCGTGCCTGCCGATAATGTGCTCGGCGGCGAGGAGGGCCGGGGCTTTTACCAGCTGATGGGCGAGCTGCCGCAGGAACGGCTGGTGATCGCGGTTGGCGCGATGAGCACCATCGAAAAGGCGCTCGACACCACGGTCGAATACGTCAAGCAGCGCAAGGCCTTCGGGCAGACCATCTGGGATTTCCAGAACACCCAGTTCGTGCTTGCGGACCTCAAGGCCCGAGGCACCGCGGCAAAGGTCTTCCTCAACGATTGCATCGCCAAACTGCTGCGCGGCGAACTGGATGTGACCACTGCCTCGATCGCCAAATACTGGCTCACCGAATTACAGGGCGAAGTGGTCGACAAATGCCTCCAGCTCCACGGTGGCTGGGGCTACATCAACGAGTACCCCATCGCCAAAATGTTCCGCGACAGCCGGGTGACGCGCATCTTCGGCGGATCGAACGAGATCATGAAGATGCTGATAGCCCGCTCGATGTAGTTCCCGCGCAGGCCTCTGCGGTCTAGGCTGAACTTATGGGAGACCCGGGGGATTCGCGGCTGACCAGCCGTCACATGCTCATCGTCGCCTTGGCGGTCGGTGCGGCCATGGTGGTGGGCGGGGGCGGTTCGCCGAACCCCGGTACCGAGCTCGCGCTGCAATTGCTGTTCGTGCTCGCGCTGGCCGGCTGGCTCTGGTGGGCGCCGGGAGGCCAGACGTCCATCGAAGGGCAGCATATTGCGGGCGAAATCTGGTGGGTCGCCCTCATTGTGATCGCGGTGCCTGTGATTCAGCTCCTGCCTCTCCCGCCTTCGCTTTGGCAGGCGCTGCCAGGGCGTGAAACGACTCTCGCGGGGCTCGCGCTGGTGGACGCCGAGACGAGCTGGCGTCCCATCTCGCTGGCTCCGCCGCAAACGCTCGCTAGCCTGCTCACGATGATCCCTCCGGTGCTGGCCATGCTCGCCATTGCCAGCCTCGGTAGTCGGGCGCGCCGCAGAATCGTCGGTACGATCGCGTGGGTTGCGCTTGCGGGAGCGCTGCTCGGCGGGCTCCAGATGGTGGGCGGCGAAAACGCGCTGCGGGTTTACGACGATACTCATCGCGGCTGGCTGGTGGGCTTCCACGCCAACCGCAACGCCGCCGCCGATGTGCTGCTCATCGGGACTCTCGCGCTCGGCGCCTGGTTCGTCCACCGCCGCTGGCGCGGCGAGCTGCGCGGGCGGCCGGCCATCGTCTTGTTCGGTGTCGCGCAAACGATATTCGTCATCGCGATCCTGCTCACCGGATCGCGCGCGGGGATCGCGCTGCTGCTCCCCGTCCTCCTGCTTCATCTGGCAATGTTCCGACGCGATATCCTGCCAAGGATGGCGCGCGCGAGCGTCCTGGCCGGAGCGGGCGTCCTCGCGGGGTTTTTGCTGTTACCGCTCGCCATCGGGGCCAATTCACGCCTTTTCGTAATTGCCGCCCGCTTCGATGCGCTTGAGGATGCGCGCCCGGACCTGTGGACCGACAGCATGGCTGCGCTTTTCGCCTATTGGCCCGCCGGAAGCGGGCTTGGCACTTTCGTCACCGCCTTCCTGCCTTTTGAGCGGCTCGAAGTGGTCGACCGTTCAATGCCCAACCGTGTGCACAACGATTATCTCGAATTCCTGCTCGAAGCGGGCCTGCTCGCTCCGCTCGTCTTGGCGACCCTGGCGCTGCTGCTCGCGCGCCTGGCATGGCGCGCATGGCACGGTGCCGTCCGGGATCGGCCGACGATCATACTCGCGCTCGGCATTTTGCTGGTGATCGCGCTGCATTCGATCATTGATTACCCCTTGCGCAACATGGCAATGTCGGTTCTCGTGGGGGTTGCGGCAGGTCTTCTGTCGGTCCCGCGCCGCAGGGGCGGGTCCGATGAAAGGTCGTTTGGAGCGTGACGGGACGGCAGATTTCCACTTTTCGCGCCATCGCCGGCGGACTGCTGCTCTGCGTGCTTGCGGCGTGTTATCCCGCGATGCGGCCCGTCGTACCTGCCGGCGAGGCAGCGTATGACGCTGTCCCGGTGGATTTGCAGGCCACCGGCGGCGTAACCTATGCTCTGCAACCGGGCGACGAGGTCAGCGTGCGCATCTTCGGTGAGCCCGACCTCTCCATCGATGAAACCGCGATCGACAATGCGGGCAACATCAGCCTGCCACTGATCGGCGATGTCGGTGCAGCCGGCCTCAGCCCCACGCAGCTCGCCGGCCGGATCGAAGCTGCCTACGCTACGAACTATCTTCGTGACCCGCGCGTTTCGGTGATCGTCAGGAAGACCCGCGGACAGACCATCGCGGTCGAGGGCGAAGTTCAATTGCCGGGCGTCTACCCGTATCAGCCGGGGCAGACCTTGCTCGTCGCAATGGCGCAGGCGCAAAGCCCGACCGAATATGCCAAGCTGGACCAGGTTATCGTGTTCCGCACGGCCAATGGCCGACGCATGGCGGGGCGTTTCGACCTGCAGGCCGTGCGCGGCGGACGCATGCCCGATCCCGCCCTGTTGCCCGGAGATGTCGTCGTGGTCGGTTATTCGACCATCCGCGGGGTCTATCAGGACGTATTGCGGGCGGTTCCGGTCTTCGGGGTGTTCAGGCCGATCGGATGAGCGAGAGCGAGGCAACGTTTCCCGCCGAACGGACCCCGCGGCCGATGGGGCTGTCGCCGGGTTCGACCGCGTATATTTCGGCGGGCGAGAACCCAATCAGCGCCAATATTCGCTACGCGCTTTCGGCAGTCCGGCGATACGCATGGATGGGGCTTGCCATCCTGGCCGCGGTATTGGGATTGGCGCTGGTGTGGACCCTGCTCCAGACTCCGCATTACACCGCTGCGGCAACAATCCAGATCAACGATCAGCGCGAGGAAGTGCTCGGCGAGGATTTCGAGACCGCCTCGTCGGGGCCCGTGGATTGGGACATCGACCGGTTCCTCAATACGCAGCTCGATATCCTCGAAAGCAAGGCGCTTGCCGCCCGGGTGGTCAACGACCTCGATCTTGCGGAAAGTCCCGAATTCTACGACGCCATGCAGGTGCCCATCGTCGCTAACGGAGGCGCGGGGGAGCCGTCCCGCGATTTGGCTGCGGAACTGTTGCAGAGCCGTTTGTCGGTCGACCTGCCACGTTCCACGCGGATTGCGACGATCGGCTTCGAGAGCACCAATCCGCGCATGTCGGCGCAGATCGCCAACAGCTTCGCGGAACAATTCATCCAGGCCAACCTTCAGCGCCGGTTCGACAGTTCGTCCTACGCGCGCGATTTCGTCGCCGAGCAATTGGCAGAAGCGCGGGCGGCGCTCGAACAGTCCGAACGCGACCTCAACGACTATGCCAAGGCCGCGGGGATCATCAGCACCCGCAACGCGCTCGCCGCCGATTCCCGGCAGAACACGGTGGGCACGGTGACTACCGCCAGCCTGTTGCAATTGAACGAAGCGGCCATCGAGGCCCGGTCCGCGCGGATCGCCGCGCAATCGCGCTGGGAAGCGATTCGCGCGGTGCCGCTCCTGTCGTCGCAACCGGTACTCGAGAACCCCACAGTCCAGCAGCTCATGACCGAGCGGGCTCAGCTCGAAACGCAATTGCAGACCGCACGCGAGCGCTATCTCTCCGGACATCCCTCGGTCCAGCGCTTGCAGGCGGAGTTGAGCGCGACCGAGAACCAGCTCAATTCCGCCGCGCGTAGCGTGCGCGAAGGCATTCGCGCCGAATATGCCGCCGCCGCGGCTTCCGAGCGCCAGCTCGACCAGCAGGTCGGGCGGCTCCGCGGCGAAACCTTGTCGGAGCAGGACCAGTCGGTGCGCTACAACACGCTGGCACGCGAGGTCGACACCGCGAGGTCGATCTACGACGGGCTGTTGCAGCGCTATCGCGAACTCAACGCCTCGGCGGGAATCGCTGCGAGCAATGTGTCGATCATCGACCGCGCCGATCCGCCGGCTTCGCCGTCCTCGCCCAACCTGGTGCGCAATCTGCTGCTCGGCTTGCTGCTCGGGCTGGCGCTCTCGGGACTGGCGATCCTGCTCCGCGACCAGCTGGACGACGTGATTCATGTGCCCGAGGATGTCGAAGACAAGCTGGAAATGCCGCTGCTCGGCGTCGTGCCGCGTTCGCAGGACGACCCGCTGGATGCGCTCGACGATCCCAAGTCCCCGCTGGCTGAGGCATACAATTCCCTGCGCGGCGCGTTGCTCTATTCGACCACGGGCGGCCTGCCCAAGGTCATCGTGGTCACCAGCGCTCAAGCCAATGAAGGCAAGAGCACGGCAAGTTATGCCGTGGCCAAGGGTTTCGCCCGTATGGAAATGAAGCCATTGCTCATCGATGCCGACTTGCGGCGCCCCTCTATACACAAGCTGGGCAAGCTCAAGGTGGAGCGTGGGCTGACCGATCTCCTGACCTCGCGCGATGCGATCGCCAGCGCAGCCTATCGCGCGGAGGGCGACGACTTCGATATCGTGCCCGCGGGCCCGCTGCCGCCGAGCCCGTCGGAATTGCTGTCCTCGCCGCGGATGGCCCAGCTGCTCGAGGAAGCGGCGGGTGAATATGATGTGGTGATTGTCGACAGCCCGCCGGTGCTTGGTCTTGCCGATGCGCCGATGCTGGCCGCGATCGCCGACGGCACGATTTTCGTGGTCGAGGCCGAGCGGGGGCGGAGCGGACAGTTGAAGACCGCACTGCGGCGTCTGCGCTCGATGCATCCGAACCTGCTCGGCGCGGTGCTGGTCAAGTTCGACCCGGCCAAGGCGGGCAATCGCTACTCGGCTTATTACGGGTACGATTATTATCATTATTCCGGGGACGGGCGGAGCACTGCGTGAGAGCCACCCGGCTGCGGCTCTATGGCACTCTGGCTGCGGCACTGTTCGCGGCGCTGGCACTCGGAAGCGGGCTGGATCGGCTGAGCAGCAGAGACCCCGGGCTGGGACGCCTCGTTCCGGATGGATTCAGCGCCGGAGCCAGCCGGGCGCTTGCGGCTGGCGCGCTGGCCCGCGGCGATCCCCGGCTAGCCGCGATCTCGGCACGCGAGGCGCTCGTCACCCTGCCAGCAGACCGACGCGCTGCAGGGTTGTACGGCGCCGCCCTGCTACTCGGTGGCGAAACCGATCGGGCCGAGCGGGTGTTCGCGCACGGGGCTCGGCTGGGTTGGCGCGATCCGCTGACCCAGTCCTATTGGTTCGACAGGCGGCTGCGTGAGGGCGATGCCGAAGCGGCGGCTCTCCACCTCGACGTCATCCTGCGTGCCTTCCCCAATTTTGCGCCGGCACAGGAATATCTGGCCTGGCTCGAGACCAGCGAGGCCGGACGAAGCGCGCTGCTGGCCCGCCTCGTCGCCCATGCGCCGTGGGCGCAAGCCTATCTTGCGGCTCCGCAAATCGCCGATGACACGCTGTTTTTGCGCGCCGCATTGCTGGCCGGGGACGGTCCGGTGCTAGGATGCCAGCGGGTCCGGCCGATGGTGACCGAAGTGCTCGCCCGCAATCGCCGGGGTGTGGCGGAGCGGCTGTGGGCGCGGCAATGCCCCTCCGCGTCGCTTCCTCAACCCGTCGTCGACAGTAAGTTCGCGCAATTGGCTGCGGGTGACGCATCGCTGTTCGGCTGGCGTCGCCGCGGCGCGGGTGACGTATCGCTGGACTTCGAAGCCAGCGCCGGTTTGCAGGCGGAAAGCCGCGCGAGCGTCACCCGCGCGCTGATCGAGCAGCCCGTCGCGCTTTCGCCGGGAACCTATCGAATTACCGGTGAAAGCAAGCCGCAAACCCGCTTCGTCGCGACTTTGGGTTGCGGGAGGGCGGATAGGGCCGACGGCGCAGTCGAGGTGGGGGAGGAGGGCGCGAGGCTGGTCGTTCCCGATTGCGAAGATCAGGTGCTGACGCTGTGGCTCCGGCCCGGACCGGGCACAGCGCGATTGCCGTGGGTACGCGTGGAACCGCTTTCGCCCTTCAGCAGGCGCGAATAGATATCGCCCCACTGGTGCGACACGGTCTCCCGCGAAAACAGGCCGCCTGCCAGCGCCTGCGCCGCTCGCGACATGCCGAGCCATTGCGGCTCGTCGATGGTCATCGCCTTCAGGATAGCGTGTGCGATCCCCTCGGCGTTGGTCGCGCAGGGATGGGCGGCGCAAACCTCGTACCCCTCGGGCAGGTGGCAATGTTTGCTGATAATCGCAGGCGTCCCCTGCGCCCAGGCCTCGATCACTACCATCGGCAGCCCTTCGCTGAACGAGGGCAGCACAAGGAAGCGCGCGATATCGAACAGCGCCGCCTTCTGCGCACCGAAGGCAGGGCCGACGAACTCCACCGCGTGCTCTGCCTCGGGGATAAGCGCGCGAAACTGCGCAAGATGCTCGGGTTCTCCCCATCCGGCGAGGGTGAGCGAAGCATTCTCGGGCAGGCGCGGGCGGATAGCCCGCCATGCCGCCAGCAGCGCGTCGAGGTTCTTCTTCGGGTGGATCCGTCCGAGGTAAAGCAGGTTCGGCCTCGGCATGGCGTGCCGTTCGGGCCCGCGCGGGGGGGCGGAATTGGGCACGATGCGGACCGGTGCGGCGGGCACCTCTCGGCGAACGTCGCCGGCCTCCGCTTCTGTCAGCGCGTGGAACAGCGCGGCGCGTTTCCACGCCCGGCGCTCCCAACCCAGCCGTGCGAGCCATTTGCGCTGCGGATTGCGCGCGGCGATCCACGGGTCGAACATGCCGTGAGG